>NZ_JBVVPQ010000048.1:0-59967 GCF_055811695.1 Bradyrhizobium sp. MI1.3
TACGCGACCACGTTAGGCACTTTTGATGCCGGTTCGAAGGGCCGTTCCACACCATCACTTTTGATGAAGTTCAAGCGCCGGCTCGTGTTGGTTTCACAAAGGAATCAATATGATGCAGCGAGCCCTACGTCCGTCGGCTCTGGTCCCTCACGGGTTTGACGTGGAAAGCGCCTTTTGTGATGGCGCTACGACCGTGATCACCGTGCGTCCCACGAGCGGGACGAGTCTCTGTCCCGGATGCGGGACCAGTTCTGGGCGGATCCATAGCCGATATCAGCGGCGCCTAACCGATCTGCCGCTTGCGGGGCGGCAGGTTCGCCTGGTGGTCGTGGCGCGCCGCTTCCGCTGCGTTACTGCTCTCTGCGGTCGGCGTATTTTCACCGAGCGCTTCGATGACGGCGCTCTAGCACCGTGGGCGCGGCGAACGACCCGGCTCGATCTGATCGTCCATCACCTTGGCCTCGCCTTGGGTGGCCGCCCAGCGGCGAGTTTTGCCCGTCGACTTATGCTGCCCGTGAGCAACGACACGTTGCTTCGGGTGGTTAGAAGGCGCGGGTGTCCACCCTTTGCTGCGCCGAGCGTTATCGGCATCGACGATTGGGCCTGGCGGCGCAATCAGCGGTATGGAACTATCATCTGCGACCTCGAGCGGCGACGACCGATCACTCTCTTACCCGACAGAGAGCCAGCCACTGCGCAGGCCTGGCTCGCGGGGCAACCACAGATCGCTGTGGTCGCGCGCGACCGGGGCGGCGGTTACGCCCTTGCTGCGGCCAAGGCACTCCCGCACGCCACCCAGGTCGCCGACCGTTGGCACCTCATGGAGAACGCCAGCCACGCCTTCCTGGATGCGGTTCGCAAATCCATGCGCCAGGTCCGCATCGCGGTCGGCTCCGCCACCATAAATCCCAACTTATTGACCGCCGCCGAGCGCATTCAATATGAGGGTTATCTTCGGCGAGAAGACACCAACGCGGCAATTCTCAAACAGGCTGAGACGGGCGTCTCCATAAAGGAGATCGTACGGCTCACCGGCCATAGCCGGGGCCTCATCCGCAGGGTATTGCGAGGTCAGCGATCCGACGTGTTCAGGGTGCGCGAGAGCTCGCTCGAGCACTACCTGCCATGGCTCGATGTTCAGTGGGCCGCTGGTCATTGTAATGGCGCCGACCTGTGGCGTTGCCTCAAGGCGCAGGGATTTAGAGGCTCGGTGCGAGTCGTTACCGAATGGGCGACACGCCGTCGGCGTGCCGAAATGCCCGATGCTCAGAGCCTGCAGCGCGTACCGTCCGCGAGAACTATCGCCCGCCTGATGACCAATGGCCGCGATACACTATCAAGGTCAGAGACCGTCACCATTGCGGCGATCGAGCAAGGCGTTCCTCTTCTGGTGGAAGCTCGAGAGATCATAGCCGCTTTCCATGCGATGATCCGCAAGAAGGCTCACATAGAGCTTGAACCATGGTTGGAACGGGCACGCGCAAGCCTCGTCATGTCTTTCGCCAACGGCGTCATCAAGGACAAGGCCGCCGTCAGCGCAGCGATCACAACGTCTTGGTCCAACGGACAGACCGAGGGCCAGATCACCAAGCTCAAACTGGTGAAGCGCCAAATGTACGGACGCGCCAAGCTCGACTTGCTGCAGGCTCGACTAATCGGTGCCACATGACCAGTGCTGCACCAAAATTGCGTCAGAGCCAATTTTGGACGCCGATCCCCCGGCTTAGGGGGTCAATATTGCAGGCCGAATGACAGACAAGGGATGCTATGCTGCGGTGGGACGAGGTCTTTATTGTCCCAGCCTCTCAGGCCGGGCAGGAGGGAGTTGATCTCGTGGCGAAGGAGATAAATCGTTCCTTACGAATCCCGATTTCGCAAGAATCTGCAGGCGATATTCCTTGCATTGACAATTGGCGCGCATGCTGCATGGGCGATCTTCCCTAAGCGCGGATCAGAGCGATCGTGTAATCCAACGGGCTTATTTTGGAGAGTTATATTGAACGAGCAAGTGGACGAGGCCGATTTCAGCGAAACGTGGAACAGCGACGCCCTCGTTGCAAAAGCGAAGCGCTACGCCGAGAAAATGCTCAAGACGCCGCGGGGGGATTGGGAATTCGCCTTATGGCAATATGGCTACGTTCAATGAGCGAAGGCGGCGCGAGAGTTTCGCTGAAAGAGTGCAGCGCCCTGCGACGGCGCCAACACTTACCAAGGCCTGAGCCGTAGAGAACGATCGGTGTGATTGCTAAAGTTCGGCCCGAATCGAACGAAACCCCGCAGCAATCGACGCATAATAGCGATGAACGCCATTGCAGATGCGATACCGAAAGGTGCCGCCGCAGACATCCATCACTGGTAGCTCGATCGCGGGCACAGCTGAGATAGGATCGTCATTCACAAAGCCACGTAGCAGATTGACGAAGCGATCGCGGCTCAATCCATGAAAATCCGAGGGATGGCCGTTGGAGCGAAATAGAGGCTCGACCTTTTCAAGCGGCAGCAAGCTTGCGTTCGTGTCGCTCAACCGCGTCGTCGCCGTGAATATGACTGTAGACGTAACGGTCGAAGCCGGATGAGAAAGTAAACTTCTTGATCGTGTTGCGAATCGAGTGCTCGTCGCGTGCCACATCCTCAGCCTCCATCAACGCTTGTAACTGCCCGTCCAAACTAACGTCCTCCTCATCTCAAGCTCCAACCAAAGCGATGGAAGCCCTGCTACCGGAGGAGCATTGCGATTCTGTCCTCATTTTGATTTGATCAGCTTTTCACAGCGGCTGACGAATTGGACTCTTCTTGCGCTACCCGCTGGTCTTGACCTTGCCCCTTGGGCTTAATCCAGTCTGAAGTTCGTTCTGGCCCATGACGAGGACCAGAGCATGAAGCGCAAGCGGTTCACGGAAAAATCACCGAACCGAGCGTTCGCGGAGCTCGATGTGTCATATTCGCAGTTCTTCTGAGCTTTGAACGGCATTTCACTCACAGGCGCTCACCCGAAGAAAACAGAGAGCACATCAGGAGGCGGATTTGCGTTTCAGCCAAAAAAGGCGGGTCTGTTCGCGTCAGTTGCGTATTCGAACGCGGCTTCAACATCGCGCTCGATTGTTCTAGCTCGCGAAAGAGTAGGGAGTTTATTTTTTTTAAAAGAATAACGCCTCGCTCGTTTCCAGCCTCGGCTGCACTTCGCCACCCGCAACCCTGTCGCAAAGGAAAAGAATCTTGTAGAAGTCCCGGACGTCAGGCGAGTAAGAACTGCTGGCCTTGAGTCGGACCCCATAGAGACGACGAACAGATACTTTCAATCCAGCCTCTTCGTACAACTCTTTTTCGATGTTTTGGGCAGCAGAGAGGCCAACCTCTGCGAATCCCCCAGGCAACGCCCAACGATCGTCGCTCTTCTCACGGACTAGAAGCACCTTATCCCCTTCCACAATCGCTCCTCGAACATCAACTTTCGGAGTCGCATAGCCTCGTGCGAAGTCCGAAAGGAGCCCTTCTATTCTCTCCACGGGAACGTTTCCCAACTTGGCGAGCATTTCATTGGCGATAGAAGCAATCTCGTCGTATCGTTCTCGATCGAACTGATCTCGCGCGAAATGAAGGCCGGTCGATGCTATAGCTTGTAACCTCTTGCCATACGTAAGCCACCGAGGCTCCATGGTGCTATTCCCTCTCAACTCTGATCGTCCCTAACATACCGCAGTTGAAGACGAAAGAATATGCTACCAGATGCGGTACAATGAGTCGGAGTACCGGCATCGCCATGTTCAAAGACCCGCTCTTCAAGACCCGGTACTCGGTCGATCGGCTCGAAGCCTCGGCCATCGCGGCCAGATCAGTTTCCTGAAACAGCATCTCTTCTCGGAGGGGCGGCCGATCCGGTAGGCTCAGGGTAAGTGCATAGTGCGGGATGGGCGGCAACGAGGGATCGGAAAACTGCACAATTTCGGCTTGCGCGACAATGTGAGGTGAGCAAGGAAGTGGTGGGGCGCGCCTATGTCGATTACCGCCATGACCCTGTCGCTTTCGTGGTGACGCAGAATGGCAAGGTGTTACGGTATTTTTCCCGCAAGCACGATTTTCCCTACATTACGGTGCGCTGGGGAGATCCCGTCCCCAAGCGATCTCTCTTGTTCCGAAGGCGGCACGAGGTCTCCGTTGCCAGCGAGATCGAGGAAACGGACGCTCCTCTATGGTTCGACGTGTCCCGCGGCCACAAGGCCCCACGTTATTGGAGCAGGTTTATCAGCAGCAGCAAGGCTACGCGCTCATTCTGTTGTCGATCGAGGAAACGAACGATGAGCAAGACGGCGAGGAGTAGAGCTGATGCGCTTTCCGATGCCAGCATATCCGTGCGACTTTGAAATTCCGGATGAGTAGATCGTTGAAGCTGCGTTTGCCGCGTTTCAGGCCAATCGCCCTGCGTACCTGTCTTCAGCGATTATCCCACGGAGTGGCTGAACCGCTATTTTGCGAAGCGTTACACGATCATCGATCCTGTCGTGACGACGGCCAAGCGCAGCATGCGGATGTTTGCCTGGTCAGCGGAGGAGCACAAGCTGCGCAGGAGCTCGCGAGAGATCAAGCAGTTCGTCTCGGAGGCAACTGACTTCGGGCTACGTTCCGGCGTTTCCGTTCCGATCAGAACGAGCTATGGGCGAGCGGCGATCATCACCTTCGCATCAGATCGGCGGCGGGTTGAGGTCCCGGCGTGGGATCCGATACAGGCGGCACTGGCCCTCGCTTGTATTCACGTCCGGCTCAGCGTGGTGTCTGACTCGTCGTTCAAAACCGGGGATGTGAGGTTGTCGACGCAGGAAGCGACCTCGCTCAGTTGGTCGTCCCACGGCAAATCAATGAATGTTATCGCGGATTTGCTTGGGATCAGACCACGAACAGTCCAATTCTACCTTGACAATGCGCGCGACAAACTCGGTGCCAGTAATCTCCAACATGCTGTTCGAATAGCAATGGAGAAGAAGTTGATCTAGTCTAGCCTGAGCCTAATGGACGACCGAGATCTTCTCGATGCTGCAACCGACTCGCGGCGTTCGGCACAGGAAGCCCGGTGCGGCAGGCGCTGCAATCGGGCCAGGTCGGCGGGCGCCGGTGGTTGGACCATCCCGCTGACCTGCAGGAGGAGGCGCCTAGACATACGTCCCGGCCCCTCCCGTTACGTCAGAGGATCAGGGGAGAGTCACGATGGGCACCGTCGCCAATCGACACGTTTTTGATCCCCAAGGCAGCCCGTACTGCCTTGTCCCTTGTAGATTAAAGTCGGGATTTGGCGGCAGCGTGGATAATCCGAGCCACTTAAACCAAGACGAGCCTGACCGACCACTCGAGGGAACCGTCCATGATGGTGAGTCCGCAACCCTGCTGATCAAAGAAAACAGAACCACTACGCTTCAAACGACCAAACTGCTGTCGCTCTATCAGGGCTGCCCGGACTGTGAGGATAAAGCGGTTCGGGTCGTAAAGCGGGTTGTTCTAATGACGGCTGAGAATATTCATCTCAATTCGTTCATGTATCATGTATGAACCGATCCTCGCCATGTCAGACGACCATCTCCGCGCCTTGTATCAAGACGTCTGCAGGCTCAGCTGAGATCACCCTGCGCACGCTATTCGGCAAGTGAGCCACTTGGGCTGGCTCACTCCGCTGCTTCTGCGGGCGGACTCTTAAGCTCCGCGAACTTAGCCTCCATTGTCGGGTTGCTCCGGGTCAGCTTCTTGATCGTCACGTCCTGCGCCTTGTCGTTGGCAAGGCGCAGGTTGCGGTCAGCGCCGATCAACGCATCCTTGGTCTTCTGCGGGTGATCGATGAATTTATCGATCTCAGTGATCGCCGTTTGGAAGTTTCGGGAGGCGAGGTCGTAGTTCTTGGCGAACCCGTTCTTGAACGTCTCCAGCTGGTTTTCGAACTGGGTGATGTCGATATTCTGCGCCTTAACCAGCGCCAGCTCGGTCCGGTTGTCAATCGGCCCTTTAATTGCGGTTTGTTGTCAAGCTTACATTTCTAACTCGCCCACGGCACGGTGGTAGCGCTCGCGCCGTCGGAGCTGGTCCGGATTGCGGAGACGGCGCGGGCGCGGCTGATAAGTGCTTTGCCGGCCAGGCACTGGATCGCGGAGCTGGTTGATGTCTTCGCTGGGATCATGGTCCTTTCCGAGGTCGCGCAGCGCCTCACGATGATGTCCGGGTGGGGGCGCCTCAACGTTTGCAGCGGAATGCGGACGAGCCGCCACCAGCCGATTGACCGAGGTCGCCACAACACCGTCCCAGCGGGACATCGCCAGTCCGGCAGACCGGACCAGGAACTTTACAAGATCGGATCAGGCTTCCTTCGCCTGGCCCCAGTCGAACGATGTGCCGTCGACCCAGATACAGTGAAGAACGATGGCGATTTTGCGCGCGATGGCGACCTTTGCCTTTCGCATGCCAATCCGCTTGGCGAGCTTCATGCCCCAAGCCTTGAGAGAGGACCATTTCTTCGTTCTATATAAAGCAGGACGGTCGCCGCCTCGTACAGGTAAGTTCGAAGAAGACGGTCGCCCCATCGTGATATCTTGCCATTGATATCCAGTTTCGCCAGACTGGTTGCGTCGAGGCGTACGACCCAGATAGGCGCCGACGCTGGATGCCGATCGGAAGCGCGATGGGTCGTCGATCGTATGGCGGAAGGTCAAGGCGGTCACCACGCCGACACGAGGAACCGTCATCAGGCGGCGCGTTGTCTCATCCGACTTCGCCAACTGGCGGACTTCGTCGTCGAACTTGCTTTGCTGCTTGCAGATCTGCTCATGGATCGACAGAAGCGGCGCGATCACACCGAGGAGCTGATGATCTTCGCCCAATAGCTCGCAGACCTGATTGCGGAACTGCAGTCCGATCGCGCGTGGGAAGAGCAAGCCGTATTCTTTGATTAGACCGCGGACCTGGTTCTCGATATCTCGACGAATGGCCACGAGCCGAGATCTCGCGACGAGTATCGCGCGTATCTTCTGACTTTCCTCGCTCTTGACTTTGACTTCTCGGTACCAGCCGACCCGCACCAGTTCGGCCGAAACTCGAGCATCATTCTGATCGCTCTTGTTCATGCGTACGGACAAAGCCGCGTGGGCATGACGCGCGTCGATGCAGACCACCGGAAGATCAACCCTACGAAGTTCATGCCATAGCCGACTCGCCATCGCCCCGGTCTCAAATCCGATGCGCTCCGCCTGTGGCGCTCGCTTGCGAAGCAGTGCCGTCAGCGCCCCCGGGTCGGACTTGGCCTTTCCCTCGAACAAGACCTGACCCACTTCGTCGACCACACACACTGATGTTTCTTTTTGCGAGACATTCAACCCAACATACTGCTTCATAGCCCCTCCGATTCGCGGGATTGCGGGAAGGCTTGAAGATAGCGGACATTTCGAGCCGCGGGCGCCGACCGCAATTACGTCATCGTTTGCAAATCCGTTTTGGTCCGCACTGCTGTAAGTGCTTGATTTGCTGTGGGCGCACCAGGGCTCGAACCTGGGACCGGCTGATTCAGCGACCAGCTGAGCTGGAGACGGCCTCATCTGACATTTGCTCCGCGAGCCGGCGACCGATTTGATCGTCTCCTCGCTTCTCCAGCATGGCTTCGACGGTCGCAAGTGCCAGCGCTTCGACCGTGGGGTTGTCGAACATGAGCCGGACGGGCAGTTCGGCCCCGAACTCATCTCTGATCCGAGAAATGACGCGAGTGGCCAACAATGAATGCCCGCCCAGTTCGAAGAAATTGTCTCTAATGCCGACGTTCGGCACCTGAAGAATCTCGCTCCACAGGCGCACCAGTGCAATCTCCACGGGCGTCCTCGGGACCGCGCCGGTGATGGAATCGGACGCCTCCTCTTGCGTATCGGGCAGGTTGCTTCGGTTAAGCTTGCCACTCGGCGTAAGCGGTAGCGATCCCACAATGACATATGTCGCCGGAACCATTTGTTCAGGCAAAATGGCTCGAAGATGCGCCCGGAGGTCCTCCGTCGACACGGGCGATTCCGGATCTGCCTGAATGTATCCGAACAGACGAAGCTCCCCGCCGCTTTCGCGCGCCACCACGACGGCTTCGCGGACGGACGGATGCATCCGTAGGGCAACTTCAATCTCGCCAAGCTCGACGCGAAAGCCTCGAATCTTGACCTGCTGGTCCGACCGTCCGAGGAACTGAAGCTCTCCGTTCGACATGAAGCGCGCGCGGTCGCCTGTCCTATATAGTCGTCCTCTCTTCGCGCTTTGACCATCCGGGACGAAACGCTCGGCCGTCAGGGCGGGCTGCTCCAGATAGCCGTGCGCCAGTGCAGACCCACCGATGCACAGCTCGCCCGGAACACCGATCGGACAAAGCTGTCCGTGCGAGTCGAGGATCTGGATCATCGTATTGGGAAGCGCGCGGCCGATCGACGGGCGCGCCGGCCAGTCGCTTGCCGCGCCGGTCAACCTGAGCTCGGTAACGACATGAGACTCGGTCGGTCCGTATTGATTGTACAGATCCGCATTGAGCCGAGTGATCATTGCAGCTATCTGTGGCGTGATCTGCAGTTGTTCGCCGGCCGTTACGATCTCTGTCAACGATTGCGGAAGGACGGGGGCATGTCGAGCATGTTCTGCCAGTTGCTGGAGCGCGACATAGGGAAGGAAGAGCCGACGCACGTTTTCCTGATACAGCAATTTCCATAGAGCGGGCGGATCCCTGCGCTGCTCCTCTGTTATGAGTACGAGCGTTCCGCCGGCGCCCAACGTAGCGAATATTTCCTGAAACGAGACGTCGAAACTCAGCGAGGCGAATTGCAGCGTTGGCGCTCCCGTCGGCAGCGCGGACCGGGCGATTTGCCAACGGATCAGCGACGCAAGTGGACCATGTGGCATCGCTACGCCTTTCGGCCTGCCCGTCGATCCGGATGTATAGATGACATAAGCGAGACAGTCGGCCGAAGCGGGCACGGCCGGATTGTCGTGGGAGAGGTTAGCGAGTTCGGGGTCGTCAATGGCGAGGAGCGCGCCAGTCACTCCCGACAATTCATTGCGCCGCGGACCCTGCGTCAGCACCAGTGCGGCCCGAGCGTCTGCCGCCATATAGGCGATACGCTCTTTCGGGTAGGACGGGTCGATCGGAACATAGGCCGCCCCGGCCTTTAGCGTCGCGATAAGGGCGACGATCATATCCATCCCACGGTCGATGCAGATAGCGACGCGAGAACCCGGTCCGATGCCAAGCCCAATCAGACGGTGCGCCAGAGCATTGGCGTGAGAATTGAGTTCCTTGTAGGTGGCTTTTTTCTCCCCCGCGACGAGCGCAACTTCATCCGGCAACAGCGCCGCCTGCCTCTCAAACAGCACATGGCAAATTTCCGGTTGGACCGGGTCCTCGGTGTCGTTCCAGTCCGCGAGAGCTTTGGTCTCGGCCGGCAGAAGCATTGGCAGCGACCATATCGGACAGTCCGGCTCCTTCATCGCCGCGGTGAGCAAGGCGCCATAATGTCCCGCAAGTCGTTCAACCGTCGACAGATCGAACAGATCGGAATTGTATTCCAGCCCGGCCTGAAGGTCGCTCGCCGTTTCCGACAGGAACATGGTCAGGTCGAATTTGGCTACGCCCGCGCTTAGCGTCGCCATATCATCATCGAGCGTGCCGTTGACTGCCGGGGGTCGGCCGGTGTTCTGCAAGGCGAACATGACCTGGAAGAGCGGGTTGTAAGACAGGTTTCTCTCCGGCTGGATCTCCTCGACCAGCCTTTCAAAAGGAATGGCTTGGTGTGCGAACGCTGCCATCGTCATATCGCGCACCTCTGAAACGAGGGTGCGGAAAGTGGAATTTGCTGAAAGTTCGGTGCGGAGGACGAGTGTATTCGTAATGAAGCCGATCAACCCTTCGAATTCAGGGCGAACCCGATTGGCGATCGGAGAACCAACGACCAGGTCTTCACGACCTGTGTAGCGGTAGAGAAGAACATAGAACGCCGACAGCAATGTCGTAAAAAGAGTTACCTGTTGCTGCTCCGAGAACTTCTTGACGCTCTTGAGGAGCGAAAGGGGCAGGACGAACGGGTACAACCCTCCGATGAAGGTTTGCCGCGCTGGCCGCGGTCGGTCTGTCGGCAACTCGAGCAAGGGCGGTACGCCTTCGAGCTTGTTCTTCCAGTAGCTGACATCGCGCTGCAGCACCGGGTCGGACAGATATCGGCGTTGCCAGCAGGCGAAATCCGCATATTGGATCGGAAGGTCCGGCAACGATGGAGACCTCCGGCTAAGCCGCGCTTCGTAGAACGCGACGAGCTCCCGGGCAATTATTTCCATCGACCAACCATCCGCGGCGATGTGGTGGATGATGAGAAGGAGTAGATTGTCATTCGTTCGCAGACGTATGAGTTCAGCGCGCAAGACCGGCCCGTGCTTGAGGTCGAACGGCTTCCGCATCTGCTGCGCCATCAGACGTTGTGACTCGATTTTCTTGGCCTGCTCGGGCCAGTTGCGAAGGTCGTGAACGGGCATCTTGATCTGGAGCAGCGGTGCGATCACTTGCACAGGCTCGTCCGCGACCGTGTCAAATGTCGTACGCAGCGTTTCGTGGCGCGCAATGAGGTCATTGAAGGCGCCTTGGAGCATTGCCACGTCGACCGGTGCTGAGAAGCGCACCGGCATCGCTATGTTGTAAACGGCGCTATCGGGATCGAACTGATCCAGGAACCATAGGCGCTGCTGTGCAAACGATAGCGGGATAGGCCGATCCCTGGGCACGCGGGTGATCGTGGTGACCTGGGTTTGAGGATCTGAACCAATGAGCGGCCTTATCATTGACGCCAGTTGCTCGATCGTTGGCGCTTCGAACAAGCCCTGGAGCGGCACGTCGACCTGCAACGTATCGCTAATTCGTGCGACGATCTGCGTCGCAATCAGGGAATGGCCGCCGAGTCGGAAGAAATTGTCGCGGATACCGACAACGTCCATGTGGAGGACGTCCATCCAAATCTGCGTCAAATGAATTTCCAGATTGTCGCGCGGCGCAAGATAGTCTTCGGCCCCGGATGTCGGAGCGTCGAGCCGCGCGACCATGTCCGCCAACGCACGTCGGTCGATGCCGCCTTTGCTGTCGTAGGGGATCTCTCGCCTGAGTTCAAACGACGAGGGTATCAGCCGCGCTGGCATCCGCTCAGCGAGGAAGCTCTGCAGTTCCGATACGGGAACGTCCCGAGACAGTTTTAGAAATGCGACCAGCCCTCGTTCATGCAATCCCTGGCGGACTCTTGGCGCAACGGCCGCTGCCTTGACGGCCGGATGGTCGCGAAGAGCAGCCTCGATCTCGACAAAGTAGATCTTCAAATGCTCCGTCAGCAGAGCATCTTGCATCTCGCCATGCAAGACGAACTGCCCGTCTTCGAGCCGAGCAAAGTCACCCGTGCGATAGCCCGGCTCGCGCAGATCGGCATTCTGAACATAAATATCTCCAGGCACGCGTCCCGGCACAGGCTCAAGGTCCTGTCCCAGAAGGTTTATGCGGGCGCCCGCAGCAGGAATTCCGAGTGGAATGACCGCGGCATCCGGCTTGAGAAGCGCCAGCGCCTGTATCATGTAGAAGCCACCCGCGGCCGGGTCGCCCGACACCATATAGACCCGTTCCAGAATCTCGGGCGCGAGCGCTTCCTGAAGCTGGCCCCAATCCAACCCGCGTTCGGTGGAAAGCACGAGCCGCACGCTTCGCAAGGACCGCGGAAATTCGCGGGCTAACCGCACCAGATCCGCCAGAGCGAGAGACATGACGGTAACGGCGGTCTCTTGCAACAATGCTGCAAAGCGCCGGGAGCGAGATGACAGTTCGGGCGGAACGAGTACGATCGCCGCCCCGGCGGCCAGCGCGCCGAAGATTTCGTACCGCGCACAATCAGAGCCGATACTGGAAAGAAGCGCGACGCGATCCTCCGGCGAAAGGCGAAGGAAGCGGTCACGTCCGGCACGGTTAAGCATCCGATGGCTCAGGTGCACAACGCTCATCTTGACCGTGCTGTTAACCCGGGCAAGCATCACGGCGGGAGATCCGGGCGTCACGCTGTTGGTGAGTTCATCGTCCGGTTGGGTCTCCGAATCTGCCCAGACCTCCTCAAGGCGGACGATCTGTCCGCCCAATGGGCGGAAGCATGGCTCGCTCGCTTCGTCCACGACGATCAATGCCGGCCGAAGTGTCGCCAAGATGCGCTCCGCCCGATCGGAGTTCAGCGGCTTTCCGTCTGGCGTCAAGATGTCGGCAGGATCGATCGGAGCCCAGACCAAGCCCGCCTTCAGGATTGCCAGGATGACCGCGAGCTCTCCCGATCGGGGCCGCCCGCAAGCGACCGCGACGGTGCTGCCAGCACTCAGATTGGCGAGGAACGATGTGCGCGCGATCCGGATCGCCCGTTGGTTCAGCTCAAGATAGGTGCACGTACCATTGGGATCGACGATGGCAAGGGCTGTCGGTGAGCGCGCCGCATGGGCGGCGATCCGCACGCCCATGACTTCCACTGGCTCCACCGATGTTTCCGGGTCGTCGGCGGAATGCGCGGTGTTGATGACCTCATCTTCCATCCATATGGAGAGGTGCGACAGCTTTTCGTGAGGATTCTCTACAATTCTGTGCAGCAGCGTCATGTAGCGCGCAATCATGGTCTCGGCAGTCGCCGCGTCGAAAAGGTCTGTGTTGAACTCGAGAGAACCTTGCGCACCGGCTCCGGTATCGAACACCGACATCGTCAGATCAAACTTGGCAGTACCATTGCCGACCGGGCCTGCCTGCATTTCGGACCCTAACGGCTGGATAGGAGCCGCGCTACGGTCGACGGTTCCGATGTTCTGGACCCCGAACAAGACCTGGAAAAACGGATTGCGGCTCAAGTCTCGATCGAGCTGAAGTTCGTCGACCAACTTCTCGAACGGCATGTCCTGATTGGCATAGGCGTCCAGCGCTACATCCCGCTCACGCACGAGCAACTCGACAAAGGTCGGATCGCCCGAGAGATCCGTTCGGAGCACCAGCGTGTTGACAAAGAAGCCGATCAACGATTCATGCTCTGAACGGGTCCGGTTGGCGATAGGCGACCCCACGGCAATGTCGGTTTCTCCACTCAGACGGTGGAGTAATATCTTGAGCGCGGCGAGCAGCGTCATGAACAGCGAGGCGCGGTTGGTATTGCCGAGCGTCTTGAGAGCTTCGCACAGCTTCTGATCCAGCGTAAACGTGCGGACTGACCCGTTGCTGGTCTGCACCGGTGGTCTGCGACGATCGGTGGGAAGATTGAGCACAGATCGCAGTCCGCTGAGTTGCTTGCGCCAATAACGGAGCTGCTTTTGCAGCAGCTCGCCGCGAAACCACTCCGCCTGCCATACGGCGAAGTCCGGATATTGAATTGTCAGCTCCGGCAATGGAGAGGGCTGCCTGCGTAAGAATGCCATGTATATCGTCGTCAATTCCCGACTTAGCACCGACATCGACCAGCCATCGGACACGATATGATGCATCACCAGCATAAGACAGCTCTGGCTCGAATTCAGATGCACCAGTGAAGCATGCAGCAGCGGGCCCGTTCTAAGATCGAACGGCCGTCGACTTTCCGTGTAGACGAAGCGGCTCACATCCTCATCCCGCGCTACACCGGAACGCGAACGCAGATCCACACTGTTGAGCTGGAGCTTCAAGGAAGCCTTCACGACCTGTGCGGGTTGACCGTCGATCACTTCGAATGTCGTCCTCAAGGCTTCGTGCCGCCGAATGATTTCATTTATGGTTCGCTCGAGAACCGTCGCGTCGACCCGGCCATACAGCGGGATCGCTGTCGCCAGATTGTACGCGGGATTGCCAGGCTGAAATCGGTCGAGAATCCACAACCGGGATTGCGCGAAGGACATAGGACAAACACGCCGTTCGCCATTCTTGACGAACTGGGACACGGAGCCGTGCGGATTACCGGGTGCCTGAGAGCTCAAGGACATCATTACAGCTCCACTTTCTGCGGAAAACCCCTGCGAGGCGGCGCTCGAGTAGTGCCCGCTTCCCCGGAGAGGGGGCCGCAAAACACGCCGCAGGATCGGGCGAGGTTCGATTTTCGTGTTCCGGGCTCATTTATCGGCCCGGCGCAACCCGGCCGTATCAGCTGAGCTGCTCCCGTGTGGGGGACCCAAGGGTGGCATATCTTCATCGCGACGTTCGGGCATGCCATCACCAGAGGCAAACCATTCAATCACGCGTGCCACGACATCAGCTCGATCATAGAGAAAGTAGTGCGTCGCTCCCGGAGCCTGCAGCAGGCGAACGCGGGGAAATAACCCGCGCGCCCATTCCGACGCTTTGGGCGCTGCGACACGGTCGTACTCCGACGCCAGAAGCAAGATCGGGACGTCGACATGGCCCGCGACTTTGCTAACATCGTAATGCCAAAAGTCGATCATCTGATGCGCAAATCTCATCGTTGAGTTCGCGTCGCGAAACGGCCGTAGAACAGGCTTTCGCAGGTCACGGTTCATCGCACCGAGAACGGCCTCCGACTCATCGGTTTCTGTCTCCAACATCAGGTCCAGGCCGGCCTCACTCGCACCCGACGTTAGAGAAACCGCTATCGACGAGGCCGTCGACGGACTTTGTTTCAACTCGCTGAAAATGGCCTGAAACTCGGTTTCAAATGGCGTGTCAAAATCGAGCGAGCTTTCAAGACACTTCACCTGCATATTCAGGAACGTCATGGAGCGCACCCGACCAGGGTGACGCAGAGCGAATTCCGCCGCGATTTTAGGGCCAGTGCACCATCCCACCAAATGAACGCCGGTCACCGACTCGCTCTTGATGATCGACGCCAGATCGGCAACATGGTCAAGAAGCGAAAACCGAGCTTCTGACTCCTCGAGTCCGCGCGGATCCCAACTTAGGACTCGAAACTGCCGGCGTAGATGAGTTATCAGCCGAGACCATGGCTTCGGTCCCTGACCGAGAGCATTGAGCAGCACAATAGCCTCGCCCTTGCTGCCGGTGGAACGATAAGATAGCTCTCGGTCGCCACCATGCGTCTTTCCGGTGTCCGTCAGCTCCGATGCGCGCGAAACGAGCGCACTATGCTCGGACAACTGCGCCTGACGTGCCGCTTCCACCAAATCATCGAACTCGGTCGGAACCAGGCAGGCCTGACCAACCTCCATACCTGCGATCTTGTAGGCATGTTCGATCACGTCGAGGTCCGGCTGACCCACGTGTTCGGCGAAGTTCATTAACCGTCGATCGAACAGCTCGTCGATGGCAGTTAGCTGCGGAGAGAACGGTGCCTTGCCGTCCAATGCCAGTAGGCTTACGCCGTAAGTGTTGCCGACGCGCTCGAGAAACTCTTCCCCCGACAGGCTCGCCGTCCCCGCTACAACATAGTTGCCGTCCGCGGTCCGATCAGCAATCGCCGTTATGATCGCTGCCGCCTTCTCGGTTCTTAGGATATTGACCCGGGCACTCGGCGCAATCAGGCACCGCAACCCTCGGTATTCGAATAGATCGTCAGCCCTTTCATCGATTTCCGTCTTGAGATCGAATAGAGTGGACAGGAAATGAAGGACGCCTTCTTGTGCGATGTCGTCGGGTGGGGCGATATCAAGCGTGAGGGTCGTTCGGAACGACCTCGTCACGGGAAACTCGATCATAGCCGGACTGCCGTCGACGGCCGAGGCGTCTCGCGGCAGAATCCAGCGCCAACGCTGGCCACCGCAATAAGGGGTCGTGACGACGTTCAGCGCACCGATGCGGGCGAGCTGAAAGTTTTCGAGCACCGATCCGGCAATGGATTCGCCGCTCGACGCGAAGTGCCATACTTCCGCGCCGGCAGCGTTCTCCAATGAAGATAGGTGCTCCAGCTGTCCCGCCTCGGCCTTCGGCTCACGGCGGAGCGAAATCCGCCGGACCAAGGACTCGAAGCGTGCATACGCTCCCGATGGAGCCATGACGGCCACTCGCTGGGAACGCGACAACCGCTCGGCGGCGATGAAGGCCGCCAGGAGGCCGGGCATCCCAGTGAAGACAGCATTGCCTTGCGACATGCCGAGTTCCTCCCAACGTCGTCCGCCTCGGCGATGTATCAGTTGGCTGCTCCGGGCGCCCCTTTCGGTGGGGTGAAGGGATCGCTGGCAGCGATCACGCCAGAACCTGGTGCCACCAAGTTCATTGCCGTCGTTGAAACGTAAAGCAGGCTTTGGCCCAGATTCCTTATATCTGTGAAACCTAAGTCATTCATGTCGCACTCGGCAATCAGTCGCTTCAATTCAGCTTTGTACCTATCGTACGCCTCGGCGTATTGACGCGGCAGGGTCTGATCGCTGAAGAATGATTGCACCTTCTGTTGATATTCATCTTGCGCGGCGCGGTAATGCTCTGCTTGTTGACTTTGAAAGGCCTTTTCGAACCCGCGATCGAATTCGTTGAGGATGCCACGGTACCGGCTCTGACAGTCCGCCCACGCCTCAGACACATCCCGGAAATATCTTTCGTGCAACAATTGCAGCTCTCTGTGTGGCGCCGCGCTTGATCTGTCTTGGTCTGCCTGGTTCATCGAAAACCTCCCTATGTTTGGTTGGGTTGGGTCTCTTGCGATAGTGCCACGCGCAATCTTCTGGTTGTGCCTAAGACATCTACGGACTCATGTCGGTCGCTAGCATTCATCTGAAAGGATCGTGAGACCCTGGAATTGCTTGCCGCCCGTTTGGCTTTCCGATGCACGCCACAATCCGCTCCACCGATATGGCAGCTTGCTGCTGCTGGCAAAGCGGCTACCGAGATCCGACATTCCGGCACGGCCTCAAAGCTTACTATCGGCAGATCGACCCCGATTTCGCCAAGGGACCTGACACTGACAAATTCGTCACGCCACCTGAATGATGGATCGTCGGACAAATGATCGGTTGGCTCGGTCACCGCCGACGCCTCACCAAGCATGGGAAATGATTCAATCAAAGCGCACTTGCCTTTCTGCTCTGAGCAACTCGACAGAGGGCCAGGAAACTATGCCGAGGAATTCTATGCTTCCGGACAGGCACCCACCTCAATCTCCCCCGCGATTTGGGGTGCAGCCAGCTTGGTCGAATATGCGCGGTGTTCCGGATGGTCGGCGGCCTCCGGGCGAGAGCAAATATCGCTCCTCGCTCTTCGGCAACAACCTCGCAGCTCACCCAGGTCATCGTCTGTTTGGGCCAACCGCCCTGCCCTATCTGCTGGCCATGACGTCATCGAGAGGCATAGGAACGCGTCATCGCCAGGATTCAGGCATCGTCATATAGATTGCTGACAGCGTCCTTTCGCTCGCACCAAGTCGCGCTCAAGTTGCATTGCTCGTTTCTCTCAGAGGTTGTAATAACACATTCGGCATGCTTCTGTGAAAAGAAATTTTTGCGAATTTAGATCCAAAGAATTTTGATCCAAAGATCGAAAGGCGAGCGATCTCGGTTCGCCTTCTGCAAGGATGATAGCCCGATCAATGGGTATCGATTGATCGGGGACTACGCCATAAAGGCCTGCCGCGACGATTTCTCTCAGCGCTCTTTATCAGCAGGAGCTTCCTGATCCGCCATGTATTTCCTAAGGCTCAGCGGACGCATGTCAGTCCAGACTTGCTCGACAAATGACAGGCATTCCTCCTTCGAGCCGACGTTGCCCACATCCCGCCAGCCAATCGGATTGTCCCGGTCAGCCGGCCAAATCGAATACTGCTCCTCATGATTGATCACGACTTTCATTTGTGTGTCATCAGACATGTCAGCTCTTCCGTACAGCGTTAGCGGAAAATCACGATTCCGGTCACCGGATACTTTCCTAACAACTAAGAGTAGGATATAGTAACTGAAGAAACTGGGAATAGAATACCAAATTCAACCACGTCTCTTTAGGACTCTCGTAGAGACTGACTCTCGTACCAATCTTAAATCGGCGTTGATCTCCGGACTTCACGGCGGTGCGGGAATTTTTTGGATTGCCAAGTTTAAGTTCGCGCAGATCTGGCAAATATGGCGAGGGAGTAAGATGTCGGAATTTCCGATTTATACTGCCGGCGCGTCGATGGCCGTCGATATCGACAAGACGACCACTGCTCCACGGTAAACCGGCGACGGCAAATTTGCTTTCTACAGGTGCGCCCTATCCCTCAAGCTACTAGTACATCACGCATTTTGCGCCCTTATCACCGAGAGATTGCCATGATCTATCAGTGTGTCGGTATCGGAGTCGGGCCGTCGAACTTGAGCCTTGCCTCGCTTCTGTATCCGTATAAGGGCCTGCTCAGCGCTTTCTTCGACCGAAAGCCGGAATTCACGTGGCATGACGGGATGTATTTCCCCGGCGCGACTCTGCAAGTGGCGCTGTTCAAGGACTTGGTGACATTATCGGACCCTACCAATCCTTTCTCGTTCATTTCTTACCTGCACGCCGAGGGTAAGATTCATCACTTTCTCAACGCACGATTTGAATCGGTGCCGCGGCGGGAGTTTCGGAACTATCTGAAATGGGCAAGCGATGCGAACGAGAACGTCCATTTTGGTGAAGAGGTCAAGCAGGTCTGGTTCGACGGGCATTTTATCGTGGAGACGGAGAAGCGCTGTGTCCATGCCGAGAACATTGCCGTCGGCGTCGGCACCGAGGTCCACATTCCCGTCTGCGCCCGAAATCATATCGGCGCCACGCAATTCCATGTCAGCGAGTACGGCGCCAAGGCCAAGTCGCTGAAGGCCAAACGTGTCGTTGTCGTCGGCGGCGGGCAGTCCGGCGCCGAAGCCTTTCTCGACGCAATCACTTGCGAGCGCGACCTGCTGCCGAAGCAGGTCATCTGGGTATCGCGGCGTGAGAATTTCTTGCCGTTGGACGATTCTCCATTCGTCAACGACTATTTCATGCCGAGCTTTTCCGATTACTTTTTCGATCAGGGTGCCGATTTCAGGAGGTCATTCCTCGAACGGAATGTTCTGGCCAGCGATGGCATCTCGGAAAAGACAATCAAGGAAATCTATCAGCGACTTTACGTGCTCCGCTTTATCGAAGATTGCGGCAATGTGACCGTGCTGATGCCCGGACGAACGGTCGAGCAGGTATGGCACGACGGGCGGCAATGGGGGCTGTCCGTGACCCATGATGCGACCAAATCGGAGGAGGAGGCCGTCTACGCCGACATCGTCATATGGGCGACCGGCTTCCGCAGCGCCGCAATGCCATTTCTCGAACCACTCGTGTCGCGCCTTGAATACGACGACGTCGAGGTTCGCATCGACTCCGATTTTGCGGCGGTCTGGGACGGTCCGGCCAACCGGCGCATCTTCATGCTGAATGCCGCGCGGCGGCAACGCGGGTTGGCCGAGCCCAATCTCAGCCTGATCGCCTGGCGCAGCCAATGCGTGATCGATGCGATGCTGGGCCGGGCGGGCTGCACGCGCGCATCCCAAAAGCGGTCCTTTGTGACCTGGCAGCCGGTCAGCACTTGGTCCGAGCGCCAGCACCGCGCAGTGTGAGGGGGCAGCCATGGGCGAACGTGTCGTGGTTGCAGGTGCGGGGATTATCGGCTCCGTCGTCGTTCGACAGATTCTGGCCGAGCGCCCCGGCACCGAGATCATCGCGATCGACCGGGACTTGGTCGGTTCGGGCGCGTCGCGGCGTTCTGCTGGGTTGCATTTTCCGGCTGGCCGGACCGAGCGCGTCCGCGCCATGGCCGAAATGAGCCAGCGCTACTATCAAGCGCTCGCAGCCCGCGACCCCAGCCTGCCGATCTATCCAGTCGCACTTCACGCGGTTGCCTTCGGCGCCGCCGCCGAGGCCGCACGGTGCAATTTCGTCGAGGCCGGACCGATCGAAACATCGCCAGCCTCCGGGCACGCGACGAGGGGCCAGCCGCTCGGCGCATCCGTCTGGTCTGTCCCAGGTTGCCACTACGCCGATGTCGGGGCCCTGGCAGGTCGCCTTGCCCGTGATTTCCGGTCCACGATCTCGCTGCTCGAGGGCGTCGCCATCGCGAGTATCCAGGAGGAGAAGGGCGCCGCCGCACTGCTGCTCTCGACCGGCGAGACGTTGAGGGCGGATCGATTGGTGCTGGCGCCGGGCCCGTGGGTGAATGCGCCGGCATGGCGGGCGCTGGTCGCGCCGCTCGGCATCCGGATCAAGAAAATTGTCGCCCTTCATGTGGACGCTCCGGTGGACAAGGCAGATGCCGCGGTCTTGTTCCCGGAGGAGGACGCCTTCCTGCTGCCGCTGCAGCATCGTGGCCATTGGCTCTTTAGTTATACGTGCCTCGATTGGGATGTCGATCCGGACGCGCCGCAGCCTGGCGTGACTCGACAGAATCTCGATGAGGCGCAGGCGGTGCTTCGGCGCTACGCACCTGAGCTGGTTGGGAGATTGCGGTCCGGCCGTGTGTTTTGCGACGCGTATAGTCCGTGTCGGGAACCGGTTGTCGCCACGGTCGGCGCAGGCGGCCGGATCATTTTCGCCGGTGCTGCAAACGGGTCCGGCTACCGTCTGGCACCGGCCATTGCTGCTGCGACGCTGCCTCTGCTCGATGATTGATCACTCGGCTTTAGGAACGCACGCTATGAGAATCATAACCGTGGACGAAAGCGCCTACTCGGCTGCGTTCGGCATCGAGATGGCACCGGTCGGCAGCCTTGCCGGCCCAGGCGCTTCCGCGAGTTTCGGGCGCGTCTTATCGGGGGGCCAGACGACACCGCACCAGCATGACGAGACCGAGGCATTCGTCATACTCAAGGGCAAGGGCGAGCTGGTGGTCGACAACGTCATCCATGACGTCGGCCCGGGCTCGGTGGCGATATTCGAGCCTTTTGAAACTCACACGCTGCGAAATCCGGGCAGCGTGCCGCTGGAGTTCTTGGATCTCTATTGTCGCGATCCAGCCCGCGCCGCCGAAGCGGCCAAGAATACCGGCAAGGAACGCTTTTCCGGACGGCCTGTCTTCGTCTTTTCGACGCCGCCCACGCCAAACGGCGATCTTCATCTGGGGCATCTCTCCGGCCCCTATCTCGGCGCCGACGTATTCGTCCGCTTCCAACGCATGAACGGGGTCGCGGCTTATCACCTCACCGGCAGCGACGATTTCCAAAGCTATGTGGTCAGCCGCGCCTTGAAGGAAGGCACCGAACCTTCGCGCGTTGCCGCGCACTATGGCGCCGAGATACGCGCGACGCTTTCTCTCATGGACATCATGGTCGACCAATTCACCGTTACCGGAACGGACCCGACCTACCGGAAAGGACTACAGGACTTCTTCTCGCGCCTGGTTGAATCCGGTGCGGTGCAACGGCGAAACGACGGGGCACTCTTCGATGGAGAGACCCGGAAGTATCTCTATGAGGTCGATATCGGCGGGTTGTGCCCGAGTTGCTCGGCACCGACCGGCGGCAACATCTGCGAGGAATGCGGCGAGCCCAATCTCTGCGTCGATATCGTCAGAGCCAGATCCAATCTTTCCGCGGCGGAGCCAGCGCGCGGGACGGCCGAACGCTACTCCCTGCCGCTCCATGATTTTCGCGACATCGTGCTGGCGCATCACCGCATCGGCAAGGTTTCGCCGCGGCTCCAGGATCTCGCCCGGCGTGTCTTTGCGCGGAAGGAGTTCCATTTGCCCGTCACCCACCCAGCCGAGTGGGGAGTGCCGCCGGTAGAACCGGTCGAAGGGCGCCAAGTCATCTGGGTCTGGCCCGAAATGGCCTATGGATTCTTGCATGGCATTGCTGAGCTTGGCCGCCGCCACGGCCAGGATTGGTCGGCGGACGCGCCGCAGCGCAACTGGAAGATCGTCCATTTCTTCGGTTACGATAACAGCTTTTACCACACGATCCTGTATCCGGTGCTGTACGCCCTCGCTTATCCCGATTGGTCCTGCGACATCGAATATAACGTCAACGAGTTCTACCTGCTCGACGGCAAGAAGTTTTCGACCAGCCGGCGGCATGCGATTTGGGGCAAGGATGTTCTGTCGCCCGACACGGTCGATGCCGTGCGCTATTATCTCGCGCTGACGCGCGGCGAGACGGAGCGAACCAATTTCAAGTTGAAGAGCTGCCAGGCCGTCATCTCGGGGACATTGATAGAGCGATGGCAAACCTGGCTGAACGGGCTGGGCGATCGTGTCGCCTCGCAGTTCGACGGCTACGCCCCGGACGCCGGCGCCTGGTCACCGCTTCAGAGCGTTTTGCTCGCGCGGTTGCAGACCAGGCTCGATACGATCGCGGTACATTATGGCGCAGACGGCTTTTCGCTCAATGGCGTGATGCGCGAACTCAATGGATTGGTCGACGACCTGATTCATTTCACGACGACGCACCAGTCCCTCTCCGGTGATCCTGACGCCTGTGACGAGTGGCGCACGGTTATCGCGCTCGAACTGGCAGCAGTGCGGTTGCTCGCTCAATGTGCCGCCCCGGTCATGCCGCGCTTCGCCGGCAAGCTGGCCGAAGCGATCGGTGCCGATGACGCCACGTCGCACTGGTCGGATCGGGTGACGCTGCTGCAGCCCGGCGCGAAAATCATGCTTGCCACGACGTGCTTCTTCGCTGTTCCGGGAGCGGCATCGTCCGACGACGCCGGACGGCTTGTTAGGAGCGCTCGGCCATGCTGAGGCAGCCTCAGATAGAGATCGAGATACACGGCCAGTCACCGGCCGATCCGGAAGCGGTCATACGGACTGAATTTGAAGCGACACTTCGAGCGATCCTGCACCTCGTACTTGATGCACCGATCCGGTCACAGAGACCGGCTGATCTCGGCCTCACCTCGCTCGGCGCGATGTCGTTGCAATACAAGCTGCAGAACAACTGGGGCATCGAGCTTTCGGTCGGCGACATTCTGGAGGCAGAGACGGTCGACGCACTCTTCGTCCTGGCGATCGCGCGGCGTGTCGCCTGTCAGCAAGAAGGAATCGATATATGAGTGCCGAGAGCATTCTGAGAGTCGTCGCCGAGCGGGGCCTCGTCCTGTTGCGCAACGGCTCGAACCTGCGCCTCGAGGGGCCTCGATCGGCGATCGACCCGGCGCTGATCGGACTGATCCGCGGCGCCAAGTCCGAGCTGATCGAGCATTTGCGGGCCGCAAAGGACGACGGCGGGTGCGTCGCGCTGACACCGATGCAGGCAAGCTATTACTATGGGCGCCAAGATCACTTCGCCATGGGTGGCGTGTCTTCCCATGTCTACCGCGAGATTGAAGGCGTGTTTGATGCCGCTCGGCTCGAAGCGACCCTGGCCGTGGTCGTCGAGCGGCATGGCATGCTGCGCACCCGCTTCGCTGACGATGCGACGCAGGTTGAAGATAGTGTCGCCGAGTGTCAGCCGGTGCGGATCGCGGTGGCGGATCTGCGTGGCCTGAAGAGTGCCGACCGGCAAGCGGCGCGGGATCGTACGCGGGCCGAAATGTCCCACCAGGTGTTGCCGGCCAACCGCGCGCCGCTGATCGAAGTACGGCTGACAATCCTGGGCGAAGCCCAGATGATCCTTCATGTCAGCCACGACGGGCTCATCATGGACGGCGGCAGCGCATTCCTGTTCTTCGAGGATTGGCACCGGGCCTATGTCGCGCCGGGCCGGCCGGGTTTGCGCGACCGCTTACAAGTATCGTTTTTCGATTACGTTCGCGCGCTCGCGGCGGCGCGCAGCGCACCGGAATATCGGCGTGCGCGCAATTACTGGCTCAGTCAGCGGGAAAAGATCCCGCCCCATCCGCAGCTGCCGCTGTGCGGCAACCCGGCGACGATGAGCGGTATGGTCTCGGTCCGCCATGGATTCCGCATCGAGCCGGAGCGCTGGTCCGCGCTCAGGGCGCAGGCGGCCCGCCGGACGTTGACACCGAATGCCGTGCTCGCCGCCGCCTATGCAGAGGTCTTGTCGCTTTGGGGCGCCGGCGAGCGCTTTTCGCTCAACGTCACCCTGGCGAACCGCCTACCGATCCAGCGCGATATCGATCGCGTCATCGGCAATTTCACCGATTGCCTGCTGCTGCCGATCGAGATCGATGTCCGAGCCGATTTCGCCGAGCGCGCCACTACAATCCAGACCCGACTGCGCGAGGCACTGGATCATCGCCAATTCTCCGGTCTCGACGTCATGCGGGAAATCGGCCGGCGTGCCTGCAGCGGTCAGGCCGCGCCTATGCCGTTCACCTTCAATAGCACGCTCGGAGCCGTTCCGGACGGTTCGGCGATCGCCGCCTGGGGGCACGAGGTCTATTCGGTCAGCCAGACACCGCAGGTATGGCTCAATGTGTTCGCGCTGGAGAGCGACGGCGATCTCGTGATCCAGATGGATTCGGTTGACGCGCTGTTTCCGGCAGGGCTCGTCGCCGCTCTAACCGAGAGCTATGAGCGGCTTCTCGTCGCGCTCGCCGCCGGTGACGCCGCGTGGTGCCGCATCGACCAGGGGCTTCTGCCGCCGGACCAGCTCGCTCAGCGCCGGGCAGCCAATGACACGGCCGTCGCAATTCCACCGGGGCCGCCCTTAGCGCGCTTTCTGCGGCATGCCGCGGCAGCACCAGATGCCCTGGCAATCAATTGCGGCGCCAAGCGCCTGAGCTATGGCGAGTTGCGCGCCGGAGCGTGCGCAGTGGCGCGCTGGCTCAAGCACAACCGAATTGGCCGTGACGATCTGGTCGGCGTCGTGATGCACAAGGGGTGGGAGCAGATCGTCGCGATCCTCGGTGCGAGCCTCGCGGGCGCCGCCTATGTGCCGATTGAGGCGGGGCTTCCAGCGGCGCGGATCGAGGCCGTGCTGTCGGTCGGGCCAATACGGTGCTCGCTGGTGCAGGATGCCGCAGTCCAAAACCGCGAGAGCACGGCGAGCTTGACTATCGACGACACCTTTCTGGAGCGGGCTCAGCACACGGAAGCTGATACGCGGCCCGAGGACTTCGCTCCGGTCGATTCAGCACAAGGCGATCTTGCCTATGTCCTCTATACCTCAGGCTCGACCGGCGTACCGAAGGGCGTGATGGTCGCTCAGCGCAACCTGGTCAATCTGGTCGCCGATACGACAGCGCGCTTCGAGATTTGTGCCAGGGACCGCTTCTTCGCGGTCAGCAGCTGCAGCTTCGATCTCTCCGTTTTCGACATATTCGGCGCGTTGTCGGCCGGTGCCGCGCTGGTCATTCCCGACGCAGCACGCGCAGCAGATCCGGAGCATTGGCTCGATCTGGCCACACGGGCGGGTGTCACGGTGTGGAATTCGGTGCCGGCGATCGTGGGGTTGCTGGTGGATGAGGCCGTTGCGTCCGGCCGGGCGCTGCCACACACGCTGCGCCTCGTGCTCATGAGCGGCGACCGCATTCCGGCGACGCTGCCGGGGCGGATCGCGGCACTGCAGCCAGATGTTCGGATAGTCAGCCTGGGCGGCCCGACGGAGACGACGGTGTGGAACATCCTTTATCCGATCGACCACCCCGACTTGATCGATGGACCGATACCTTACGGGAAGCCGAATGCCAATAACCGTGCCTATATCCTCGATGCGCAGCGCCGCGAATGCCCCGATTGGGTGACGGGCGAACTCCATGCCGCCGGCGAGGGGCTTGCCAAGGGCTATTTCGGCAATCCAGCCCTTACCGCTGCCGCCTTCTTCGACCACGAGTCGCTGCGCGAACGGCTCTATCGTACCGGCGACAGCGCCCGCTATCGGCCGGACGGAAACATCGAGATCCTTGGCCGGGTCGATTTCCAGATCAAGCTCAATGGCTATCGCATCGATCCGGCGGAGATCGAAGCCGTGCTGATCAATCAGCCGGGTATTGCCGCTGCCGCCGTCATAGGGTGCAGCACGCGAGACGGTCCCCGCCTCGTCGCCTGTCTCGTTGGAACCGGCGACGAGGCCATGGCAGCCGAATGCCAACTGACTGCGGCGCTCGAAGCGGCTCTGCCCGAGTACATGGTGCCGCGCCAATTCGTTTGGTTGGAGCGCTTGGCGCTGACCGGGAACGGCAAGGTCGACCGAGCCTTGCTCGCCCAGACGGCGATCCCGGACGCGCCGGACACGGCGACTGACGCCATTCCGGCTCCGCCAACCGAACTCGAAGCGAAGGTTATCCGCATCTGGTCCGACATATTGCGCAATGACGCGATTGATCCGGTTAGTGGATTCTACCAACTGGGCGGCACGTCGCTGTCGGGCGTCCGGCTCCTCGCCCGCATACGCAAGGAGTTCGGCATCTCCGTGCCGATCGCCAATCTGCCGCACCTCGACACGCCGCGTAAGATGGCAAGCCACCTCGACCAAGCGCAACCTCAAATCAAGACCTCTTGACATGGAGCAGATCATCAACCGGGTCGCGAATGGTCGGCCCTCAAGCGCAAAGTCGATCACCATCTTCGACCCGGGCGGGCGAACCGTGCTGTCGCTGTCCGAGCTCGACCGGCTTGCTCGGAAGACGGCTGTCCATCTCCAGCGCCTTGGTGTTTCCGCCGGGGACCGGATCGGCATCGTGGCCAAGAACCGGCTCGAATGGCTGCTGCTCGACTTGGCCGCGCTGAAGCTCAAGGCAGTCACCGCCGCTTTCGAGGCGGGGAAATTCCCGGCAACGCCCGCACTCGCCGAGCGATACACGCTGCGCATCGTCTTCAGCGATGAAGCCTCGAGCGCATCTTGCATTCTGCCGATGGACAACCTGCTTGCCACGCTGGAAGCGATGCCGGAGGATCTCGACCTGCCTCCCGTCACCTTTGCGCCTGGTGACGTGACGACGATCAAATTCACGTCCGGGAGCACCGGTGAGCCCAAGGGCCTCGCGGCCACGGTCGGCAGCATCGACAGCTCGATCACTGCGACACAGGCGCTGTTCAATCATTCGCCCGAAGACAAGCTCTTTATTTTCTTGCCGCTATCGCTGCTGCAGCAGCGTTATTGGGTCTATTCCGCCCTCGTCTACGGGCATGACGTTGTGCTGTCGACTTACGAATTGGCATATTACGCGCTGTCGCGCGAGGCGCCGACAGTCGTGATGGGTGTTCCGGCCTTCTTCGAGACGCTGCGCAAAGCGATCGCGACGCGGGTCGCGAGCGCCAATCCGGATGCGCTCCGCCGCGCCGCAATCGAGGCCATGGGACCTCGGATCCGTTATCTCTGGACCGGCTCCGCTCCGGCTCGCCCGGACATGTTGCGCTTCTTCGAGGATTGCGGCACGCCGATCTTCGAAGGCTATGGCATGAACGAGACCTGCATCGTCACCAAGAATGCGCCAGATGCTCATCGACGCGGCAGCGTCGGCAAGCCGATCGAGGGCAAACATGTTTCGATCGACGGGGAGGGCATTGTCGTCGTGCACAGCGATTTCCCGGTGAATACGAGGTACCTGTTCTGCGCGCCTGGCGACTCGGAGCGCATCTTCCAGCCTGACGGCTCGGTACGCACCGGCGATTTCGGCCGCTTCGACCAGGATGGGTTTCTCTACATTCTGGGCCGAGCCGACGATATCGTCGTGCTCACCAATGGCCGCAACGTCCTTGTCCGGCCGATCGAGGAAAGACTTCGGACCTGTCCCGAGGTCGAGAACTGCATCGTTGTCGGTTCAGGGCAGGATCGCCTTTCGGCGATCCTCTGCGCGCCGCTCGACGAGACGGCGCGCGACGCCATCAAGCATCATATCGCCGATCTCAATGAGACGAGCCGGCCGGATGAGCGGATCGGCATGTTCCTGATCGTTGACGAGCCGTTCAGCATCGAAAACGGTCTGTTGACCTCGCAATACAAACCAAAACGCAGGGCCATTTTGGCCCGATTTGCGGATGACATCACCCAAGCGTCGAGGGATTCGGTATGAGCAATCTTCAGTCCATCGTCAGCCGAAACCTCGCAAAACTACTCGATGTCGACGTCGATCGGATCGCCCTCGATGCCGACCTTTCCGCTGAATACGGGCTGACATCGCTCAATCTGGTGCTGCTCATGACGTCGCTATGCGAGGAGACGGGGGTCCCCGTTTTCAACTTTACCGACAAGGATATCGCCCGCCTGAAGACCCCGCGCGATGTTGTCACGCTGTTCGCGGCTGCCGGCCGCCAGGAGGCTTGATATGGCTTGGAAGGACCTCGCCGAGGTACGGCTCGAAAACGATTATGCGCTGCTGCGCCCAATCGCTTTCACCGATCGTGCGGCGCTCGCCGAAGTCGCGTTCGATGAAGATATCTGGCGCTATTTCGCGCAGCGGATCGACGCGGACGTGGATCTGGCCCGCTTCATCAAGCAAGCGGTCGAGGACACCGCTGCCGTCCGCCGGGTCGTCTTTGCCGTCATCGACAAGGCGACGGGGTCTGTGGCGGGCAGCATGGCCTACGGAAATCTGGCTGAGGCCGACCGGCGGCTCGAAATTGGCTGGTCGTGGCTCGGCCGCCCCTATCGAGGGAAGGGGCTCAATCGTTGGGCTAAATTTCTCCTGCTGCAGCACGCCTTCGAGCGGCTCGACTGCGAACGTGTCGAATTCAAGACTGACGTGCTCAATCTCCAGGCCCGCAAGGGCTTGCAGAATATTGGTGCGACCGAGGAGGGTGTGCTGCGAAGTTTCAACTACATGCCAGGTGGGCGTCGCCGCGACGCGATCTATTACAGCATCCTGCGCCGCGAATGGACGATCGTTCGGTCCGGCCTGCTCAAAGAAGTGAAACTGACCAGGGCAGCCAGCGAACTGGTTGGTGCGGGCCAGTGAAGCCGCTGTGCCTCGAAGGCATGCCGCGCGAGCTCGGACGCGGCCATGGAATGGCGCTGCGCCAGCAGATCCGCACCTTTCTCGATGACGATCTGGCGCGGCTCAATCGGGTCTTGCCGCGGCAGATCAGCCTCACGACATTGCAGCCGGAGCTTGCGGCCTATCGCCGCGAGATCGCCGCGGCGGCGCCGTCGCTTGCCGAAGAAATCGAGGGCTTGGCCGAAGGCGCCGAGATCGCGCCGGACGAAGCGATGTTGCTGCAAATACGCCGTGAGGTGATGGGCTATTCGCGGTTTCATACGGCAGGCGACTGTACGACACTGTGCAGGCACGGCGAAGACAACCCCGTGCTTGCCCAGACCATCGACCTAAATGGCAATCTGGACGACCAGATGGTCATTCTCCGGATTGCTCATCGGTCGAGTCCGCGCCGGGTCCTGCTGCTGAGCTTCACGGGGCTGCTCGGGTATCTCGGCCTCAACAGCGACGGTTTGGCGATCGGGCTGAACCTTGTGCTCGGCGGCACATGGCGCCCCGGCATCCCACCCTATCTCGCTATCCGCCATTTGCTCGACAGCTGCAGCGATATCGATTCATGCCTGGATTGGTTGTCAAGGGCGCCGCTCGCCAGTTCGCGTTCGCTCTCGCTATGCGATGCACGTCGCAGCGTTACCGTCGAACTCTGCGACGGAAAGCTTTCCGTGCAAACGGGTACCACGCTCGTGCACACCAATCATTTCCTGTCGGAAGAGTTTGTCGCAATGGACCAGATGAACCTATTCTCGCGCAATTCCTCGGTGCGCCGGCTGCAGGCGTGTGCCAAGCAGCTTGATTGTCTGGGGAGCCACAAAGGCCCGGAGGATTACATGGTCCTTTTATGCCAGGAGCCGATCTGCGTGCCCGACACCGGCAACATAAGCCGCGAGAAGACCATCGGCGCCGTGGTCCTGTTGCCGAAGGACGGCACACTTCTTGTCCGACGCGGCAATCCCGCCCTGGCTCGAACCGAACAATTCAGTCTGGTCGTGTGAGATGGCCCGTCATCTCGCCGTTTCAGCCGGCCCAGGTCTCGATTCAACACTTGCGCAGCAATGCACCGAAGCGGGCGCCGGATACGCTCGATCCCAGGGCCAGCAGCTCGCCCGACGCCACGGCACCGCTTGCCGCCAGGTCGATCATATTGATCAGTGGATCGCAGGAGAAGACGTGGCCGATGCGTGGAATATTGTCGAGATGGAGCTGGTCGCGGCGGAATCCAGCCTGCTGTTCCTTCATGAGCACGATCGGCTTCCACAGATTGTTGTGCGCGAGGTACTTGATATCGCGGAAACCAACCTCCGCCCGCGCGAACAGTTCGGCATTAGCCTGCCGCGTCAGATCGGTCGAGATTTCGCCATTTGGTTTCATCACTCGGGCATCAACCGCCGCGGCGGTGCCAAGCAGTTGGAATTCACCACCTTGTCCGGTGCTGACGATGCAGCTTGCTGCCCCGTCGCTGAACACCGCGAAGGGACGCAGCCTTTCATCGTGCGCGATTGTATCTGCGGCCGCCACCAGGATCGCGTGGTGCCGCCCGCTGCGGACCAGCGCCTCGGCCAGACCGAGAGCAGATGTGAGGGTCGCACAGCGATTCAGGGTCACGCCGTACGGGATGGCTTGGTGCAATCCCAGAGTCTCGAGCAGCCGGCCGACGAAATCGGCATGCCCTTCGACATCGGTCGGAAAGTGCGTTGCGCACAGGATGACGGCATCGACGCGTGGCTGACGGACACCAAAATCCGACAGGCTCCGGCGCGCCGTCTCGGCCAGCAGCTCGATCCTCGGTCTGACCGTAACGCGGAAACGATCCCAGCCCCACAAACCAGGGTCGTCGATCATCTGGTTTCGCGCGAGCCACCCGGCCAGGCCGGAAATCTCCGACACACGCCGCTCTTCTTCTCCGAGGAGATAGTGGCAGCCGTGAAGATGCAATTTCGAGTCTTCCATGCCGCGCCGATCCGCCAGTTGGTGTGATGGGGTAGCCACAGCGAGGATGTGAAATGAAAAGCTGGCCGCAATCAATCGGTAAGTTGTCCAAGTCGGATACGACCGTGAATGACGTGCAAAGCCTCCCCGAACATCGTTTCCTTGGTGGCATGATCGGTCTATTCCATTTCAACCCGGCCGCCCGACCATTGGCCGATGCTGTATTGGCCGCAGAACCGGCCGACATTGCCGCCTTCCTGTTGAAGGATTGCGAGAGTGAGGCGATGCTGCTGGTCGCCAAGCAGATTCTGGATGCCACGCTGAGCGTCGAGGAGTGGGGCGATGGAGCGCTGGAAGCAATAGTGCAGGCGCCGCTCCTCCGCGGCGACCGCGTAGATCGGGAACGGCTGTGGCACTGGCTTGAAGAGCACCGTATCACCATCGCCGCAGCGCTCGACGGCGTGATCGCCTCAGGTCCGGCGGCCAGACACTCTCTCCTTCGTAGGCGGGCTGTCCTGTCGTTACTCGGCGATTGCTGGCTCGACACCGTATCGCAACCCGCGACCCAGCCTGCCGCCATCGTCAACATCCTGTTCGGTCAGAGATGGCTGCTTCTTGGCGAGGGCTGCCCGGCCCGCTCATGTGTAGCTTTGCGCCGGCGATCGCTCGAGGCGGCCGGCATTTTCCTGCCGTCGATCTCCGATGCCGGCTTCTTCCGCGCCGCCGCGACGGAACCGATGATATTGCTGCAGGCCGCTTTCCTGCTGTCGCTGTCTCGCTATCCGGCGACCTACCTCCCCGAATTGGTGGGAATCCACGCCGCTTACCACGCCGTGGGGATTGACGACCAGGTCGCGGCGCTAGCTCCCATCGTCACACCCGAAGCGGCATGGGAGGCGCTCGACACCTATCTCGACGGGCTGGAAGATGATCCGGCAGGCGAAGCCTTGTCCCGTCGTCTTGTCGATGCGATGAGTGTCTTTGTCGGCCTCGAAAGGCGACAGGTGGCGATGCTGGCGGAACTGGCCGGGAAATCGACCGACCGCTCCCTTGATCTGCAGGTTGCCGATATTATCCGGCGCCACGCGCCGTTTGCCGGGAAGCAGCACGGGCGCATCCGGATCGGCGGAAGGCTGCTCTCCGACAGTTTTGCTGAAGCCGACCTGGATCTCGCCATCTTCCTGCGGGATTTCAAGCGATCCGGCTATCTGCGCGCCGATGCGAAAGGCAGCTGCCGCTTCGTCGACGCCATCAGATTCGGCGGGGCGATGTTCGGCATATTTTCCGAACAGGAAGCGTGCGTCCTCAAATCGTGGTTCTATGGCGCGGCTCAAACAATCAACGAGCCGATCGTCCTGGAACCCGAGGCGCATGACGAACCGGTCGCGCGATTGTGGCTCGCCGCCATCCGGAATCGCCCGCCCCGCGGCACGGTGTTCGAAACTGCCCCCGATCTCGACGACCGGACGCTGCTCTATCGGCTGGTCAATATTGAGAATTTCGCAAATACATTGTCGGTCGCGCTGGCGCGCGCACGCGCCGGGTTGGCTCGAGCGGAAGTCCTTTTCAGCAACGAGGCCTCGGGGCGATATACGGACGGCCGCTTCTTCGAGTATTCTCCCGAGGCCCTGGAAGCGCGGGTCGAGTCGATCTATTGGCATAAACTCATCGAACCCTATGCGCCACTCGGCGACATTCCGCCCCGCGACGAAGTTGTGTTCGGTCAGAAAATCTACGCGCTGGGCAACCTGCTCGATGGCTGTTGGGCATTTCGATGCAGCGGCACGGGCCGCTTCGAGCGAAACGCAGATGCGACTTTGTTCAACATCTATGCCGACGAGATGGGATTGGGCGACATTCAGAAGAACCACATCACGTTGATCCATCGGGTCCTGAGGAGCCTTCAGATCGACCTGCCGCATATCCGCGACGAAGCGTTCATCGATCAGGACGAAATCCCCGACAACTTCTACGCTTTCCCGTTGAATCAGCTGTCGCTCGGCCTGTTTCCGGACCGCCTCCATCCCGAGATTCTCGGATACACCCTGGGCGTCGAAATGTTTGGCCTCGGGGAGGTGCGGCTGCATGAGATCCAAAAGCTGAAGCACTGGGGCTTCGATCACATTTACGAGGATGTGCACCTCTCTATCGACAATCTCTCGGCCGGACATGCGCGGCAAGCGGTGGCGATCATCCAGGCGCATCTCGACGAAACCGAGCGGCGATACGGTACCGCTGCAAGCGCTGCCGAATGGCGCCGCATTTGGAATGGCTATGCTGCATTTGCCTACTTCATGGAAGGTGGGACGCTGGAATCGTCATCCTCCGTGATGATCGGCGATGAGGCGACCCGCGAACATTGTGCTTTGACGCTTTGACCGTTCGGCGAGCCGGTTGTCGTGCGTCCGGCGCTGCCGCCACGAGCGTCCAGCACCGCTTGTCCTTCGGAAGAACTTGCAATACCGGATCGAAGGGGCCGCCGTGAAAATATTCGACACCTCGATTCTAAGATTGCCGCTCTACGAGGAACGGCATCGGCAGCTCGCAGGGCGAATTGAAAGCTGGGCCGAGGAGATGTCGTCTGAACTTGGCGAGATCGAAGGTCGGTCACCCGCCGAGACGGGGCGCCGTCTAACGGCCCTGTTCGGGCGAAACGGCTGGTACGCCGCCGTCGGCGGCGCCGACGCTGTCCCCGATTTCCGCAGTATCTGTTTGATTCGCGAAGGCTTCGCGTTCGTCCATGATTTGTGCGACTTCGCCTTCTCGATTCAAGCGCTCGCCGCTACTCCGCTGATCCGGCATGGTTCTACGGAACAGCGCACGAGTCTGCTCCCGGACATACTGGCGGGTCGGTCGATCGGGTGTCTGGCCTTATCCGAACCCGAGGTCGGCTCGGACATTGCCAACGTTTCGCTGCGCGCCGAACACCGTGGCGACTCCTATGTCCTGAACGGGACGAAAACCTGGATTTCCAACGCCGACATCGCCGATTTCGCGATTGTCCTGGCCCGAACGGCAGACCGGTCGGGGCCACTCGGGCTTAGTTTGTTTTTCGTGCGCGCGCAATCGCCCGGGCTGCGTGTCGCGAAGACGATAGAGGCGATAGCACCGCGCTCCTTTGGTAGCCTGAGCTTTGACGAGTGCATCGTGCCGGCAACCCAAATGATCGGAAAGCCGGGACTCGGCTTCCAAGTCGCGGGCGAGATCCTTGAACAGTATCGGATGACGGTCGGCGCTGCCGCGACCGGTTTCGCCCGCCGGGCGCGGAGCGCCGCGCTCAAATGGGCGCGCTCCAGGCGCCTCGCAACCGGCACGATCTGGGACATGCAATTGACCAAGTCGAAACTCGCCGATAGCGAGGTGGCGCTGACCGCCAGCGCGCTGCTGATCGCCCAGGCGGCCTGGGAAGCCGACCAGCAGATCCGTGGTTATGGAAAGCATTCCAGCATCGCGAAACTGTTTGCGACTGAACAGGCACAGCGAATCGTGGATGACGCAGTGCAGATCTTCGGCGCCGCAGGAATCGTGAAGGATGCCGTGCCGGAACGGCTCTACCGACAGATCCGATCGCTGCGCATCTACGAAGGAACCTCCGAGATTCAGCGCCTGATCATCGCAGGCCATCTCCAGCACCCTGACATCGGATGAGCCCTCGATCCGACGCTGGGCGAATAGCTGATTTCTACAATCTTCTGTCCAAGGCCGGGGCGCGGGACTCTACGAAACGGGCAAGGGTCTCGAGGCCGATATCTCTAACCGGTCATAACCCGCCGCGTGGGGTGCGCGGCCCGAGAAGAAACTGGTTGACCGCATCCGCAAACTCGTCCGGGTCCTCGACCATCACCGCGTGGCCCGCATGAGAAATTTCGCACAGCTGGCCGTCTTTCAACAAGCGTAGGATATCCAGTGCTTCATTCTTGCTCAGGACCGCAGAACCTCGGCCTCGTATCAATAATGTTCGACATGGGATCTTGGAAAGGATATTCCGAAATTCGTCGGTTCGTGCCGATCCTGACTCGATCATCTGCTGAATCCTCCGATCGACTTTGAGTACAAATCTTCCGTCGGCAGTCTCGCGCAGCGCATTGTCTACAATGATACGAAGCATGCGTGGATGGGTTAGCGGTCGTTTGGCCGATATCCAGGCGGCATACTCTGCGCGCGAATTGTAGCCATCGCATTGTTCGTGGAACTGCGACAGGATGTTCTGGGAAACGGCCCGATGCGCGCTCAAAGAGAAATCTACAAGAATCAAGCCTGTTACTAGGTGGGGAGCGGCTCCAGCAACCTTGAGCGCGACGGCCGCACCGAGAGAATGCCCGACAAGAGAAATATTCCTGAGTTTCCGCTTCTGAATGAGATTGAAAACGTCTGTGGAATAGGGGCCAATGCCGTAATTCCCTGCTGGATCTTCGCCGGAGTTTCCGTGCCCCCTGAATTCTATGACGATGGTACGATATTGTTTCGGCAAGCGAGGCGCAAAGTCGTACCATACGTAGCCGCCTTCGCCGAAGCCATGAAGGAGCATACAGATCGCGTCCCCACTCCCGCGCTCCTCTATGTGGAAAGATAATTGGTCTGCCCCAGGCGCCGGTGTATGTAACAGGTCCTGCTCTTTCATAAGCAACCTTATCCGTTCGCGATGTTGTTTGTAATTCAAAACCGATCGCAGGTTACCCAATGATGTTGGACAAGGATACGGCTATGGACGACGGCCGGAGCCGTTCTTTGTCTTGTCTGGACCTTGCCTTTGAAATGCCGTCGCGATCGCGCGGGACTCCAGGAACTAGCGCTCGATGAGTGATCAGTCGTCATCACTGCCCGCGGCCGGTGATCTTGCGGTCGGCGGCTGTGCAGCTGCCTGGGCTCTGGACGGTGGTGGCGTTCCCGGCGTTGTGCGGGTGACCCATTTGTCCTTCCCCGATGAGGCTGCGATGCCCGGACAGGACGAAGTCTTGCTATGGATGGGCGCGCCGGACGGCGAGCAGGCCGCTCGTGTCACCGCGATGGACGTGCTCGATAGCAACCTCATCGCCATGATCGGCCGGCTGCAGGATGCGCGCGATCGCGCCGCATCATTGACCGCTCATGCCGGCCTACGGATCGCGCTTGCGTCGGCGCTTGGACGCGCGCCTTACGACATTCTCTTTGACCGCGGTCAGTTTGGCAAACCGCAGGTGCGTGCCTCCGCCCAATTGCACTTTAGTATGAGCCACGCGCGCGGCGTTGTCGGGTTTGCGTTGGGGCGCCAGCCGGTCGGCTTCGATGTGGAAGGCGTCAAGGTGCTCCCTGACATGCTGGCCGTCGCCGACATCGCGTTCGCTCAAGAAGCGCGCGCGGCACTCACCGCTGCGCCAGAAGCGGCAAGAACCGCGCTATTCTACCGGTTCTGGACATTGGGCGAGGCGTATATCAAAGCAACCGGGCTAGGTGTCTCGCAGGGCCTGCAGACCTTTGCGTTTGCGGCTGACGATCCGCCGCGCCTGTCGCGCGCAACGCCGGGCTGGGGACCGCCTGAGCGCTGGCGGTTCGGCGCCTTGAATCCGGTGCCGCTTACGCCATTACAGTACCGCCACGCGCAGCGCGGCGAGGTAGCGGCGCGTCCGCGCTAGGCGAAGCCACATTGAAGAACTCCACGCGGCCGGGAAAAGAGCTAGCCGCTGCGGTAGCGCGCAGCTATCCCACCAATTCTCAACGGAGAGTACGGAGGACGAACAAATTTTTCAAACCGGACGTCAAACTGAGAAGTCCGTTTCGAGATGCACTGCTGTAAGTGCTTGATTTGCTTGGTGGGCGCACCAGGGCTCGAACCTAGGACCCGATGATTAAGAGTTATGAGGCGCATGCCAAATTGGTCATCAGTGCCCCCGCATCTTATCGATCGATCCAATCCATTTCGCCAAGCGTAAGATAGACGACAGCTCCGCAAGGAGCGCCCACCGCGTCCAGATATTGCAGCAGCTGCCCAGCATAAGCCTGCCGGTCACCGGCAGTCGGGGCCACGTCGCTCTTCCAGTCAAAGGCGACAACGGCTCGGCCGGCTGCGACGGCGACAACGTCTGCGCGCCCGGCCATCAGGACGCGGCCGGCGTCACGGGGCGGCATAGAGCGCCAACTCCGGCACAAGCGCGGCGCGGTGTTCCGCGACACCCGGCAGGCGCAGGGTTCGCAACGCGGTCGCAGCCATCTCCGCCGGATCGGGCAGCGACTGCGCATCGGGTGGCGCCAGCTGTGCGAGGAGGTCAGTGGCACGCCCTTGCAGATCAGATGCAGTCTCCTCGATCTCGCCCGTCAATATCTCTTCGATCAGGTTGTGCAACACTGCGCCCCGGATGGCGCTGCCCGCTACCGTCACGAGACCGGCAGGGTCAGTGTCGGCGCTCTCGTCAACGCGAGCGACCTCGACCAAGCGATCGGTGTCGCCGTCGCTCGGCCGAACCCAGCGGATGGGCCGGGACGCATCCGCGACCGCGGCTTGCTCGGCGGCAAACACCTCCTCGCTCTGATGGTTTGACGATGATCTCGTAGCCCTTCTTCGCCGTGATGAAGTGTTCGATGCCGGGCTGAGTCAGATCGACGAGATCACCGGGTTCAATCAGGCGATGGTCGCCGCCGGCGATGCCGAGGAAGACGGCTTCGCCCTCGCCAGGCTTGGCGAGACCGTAGAGCACCGCACCGCTGATGGCCGGCTTACCCCAGCGCAGCTCCTCCTTGTTGAGGGTGAGCTTGAAATCGCGATCGGTCTCAAAGGCGATGAAGCGCTCGGCGCCGTGTGCGCGGAGGTCAAAGTGCTCGTCGAGCAGCACATCCTCGAAATCGCCGGACGGCAAGATCGCAAAGAGGCGGTAACCGTTCCGCGGGTCGAGTGCGGCGGCCTCGAGCAGTTGCCGACCGAGCGGCACGGGATCGTTCACCTGACGGGTTTGGAAGTTGAGATCGCCCTGCGCGAGGAGGAAGCGATACCCCCGCGCCGGACGCAGCGCCCGGCCTTCGCGCAGGGCGTCGCCGAGGTCGTCATATTCAAGCAATTCTTCGGTCTTCATTAGATTGGTTCCTTAGGTCTGGCCGCAGCTGGTGCCGGGCTCTAAGGGTCCAATCGGGGCGAGATCGGCCAACCGGTAAGGTCAGGCGAAGTTTTTTTGAGGGGGGCCGTCGGGGGTCTGGCCACAGATGAAGAAGGCGGGGCAGTTCGGGCAGGTGCGGAACGAAATCTCCGCCGGAAATCGGCCAGCCCGGATGTCGCCAAGGAACGCGGCAAGCTTGTCCTTGCGCCCTTTCAACTCGCGATCAGACAAGGAAAGGGAGTGAATTTCACCGTCGGACAGGTAGACGAGCTCGGCGACGGCGCCCGGGAAGGCCTGCTTAACCGCCAGCATCAACGCCGCCGCGCCGACATCCTTGGCGTCGGTCGACCGCATGTGGCCGGTGCGAATCCGGCGCACTGACCGCCTCCCATCTGGCAGGACCAGCACCTCGTCAGGCCGGACTAGGATCTCTTCGCGGCCAAAATTGAGGCTCAGCGCGACGGGCGGTTCGGGAGTCGCACCGGTGCGATTATCCAGAAAGAAACGCAGCATGGTGAGCGCCAGATCGCGAAAATCGGCGCTGTAGCCATGCTCGGCGAGCCCCTCAGCGGCGAGCGCCGCATTGGTGCGGTCCTGCAGTGCCTGCTCGCTCAACGGCTGGTCCAAGGCGATCGCGACTTCGACAACCGAGCGAACCGCCTCGTGCAAATGCATAAAGGCGGTCGCGGTCCGCCGCCCACCGACTTGCAGGACATGGGTGTAGAAAAAGCGACGCGGGCAGGATTCATAAAGAGCGATCTGCGGCGCGCCGAATCGGAGCCGGCCGTCGACGACCAGATCAATACCACGCGCTTCCGCCGCCACGGGAAGCGGTCGGGCGGGAACGACAGAAAGGCGGGCTAAATAGCTGCCCAGACGGTCGAGGAATGGCGAAAGCGGCCTGTTATGGCCGTTGCTCTTCTCGGTCGGCGCGTAAAGGATCAGGCGGTCGCGCGCTCGCGACTGGCCGACGTAGAATAAACACTCCTGCTCCTCGGCCTGACCAGCGCGAAATGCCTCGATTGCATCTCCCTCGGCGCCGGCAATCATCCCATCAGGCGCCGGACATGGCGGCGCCGGCGGGACGCGCGGCATGGTATCGCTGTTGAGGCCTGGGATGTGCACGGCGCCGAACTCCAGACCCTTCGCGCCGTGAATCGTCATCAGGCGGACCGCGTCTAGATGTTGTGCTGCCGCGGGCAATTGGCGCAGATCGCGATCATCGCTAAGACGGACAAGCCTGCGAACGCGGTCGAGCAAACGCGTTATGGGCAGTCCGCGGCCAGCTGGTTGGACCCGAACAAAGTTCAGGAATTGCCAGATCGCGATGCCGCGCGTGCGATCGGCGAGGTCCGCTGACGTCCCGAGGCGAGCGGCGATGCGGGTGCGATCGAGTAGCAACGTCGCAAGCACTGCCCACGGCGAGGCCGTGTGACCGAAGCCATCGAGGGCGGTCGCGAGCTTGGTCAGCGCCTGGCGGCCAGTGTCACTCAATCCGGGGATCGCCTCTTCCCGTCTCAGCCAGCTGCCCGGCGCATGCTCGGCCGCCCGCAGATGATCGAACACCGCAACGACGTCCGCGAAGGAGGAGGCGAATTCAGGCCAACAGGCAATGCGCACCAGGCCCATGGCGCGGCGATCGACCAGAAGCGACAGAAAAGCCAGGAGGTCCTTGACCTCACCCCGCTCGAAGAGACTGCCAAGGAACAGGACCGGTACGCCGAGCCGCTCCAGCTCCTGCCCGATCTTTGACAGCTTTTCGTTGCCGGTGCAGAGGACCGCCTGATCGCGACAGCCGTAACCGTCACGCCGCAGTTCCTCGATCGCGTCGGCCAGGGCGACCTGCTGTTGTTCGGCGCGCCGAACGGTGCGCAACTCCGGCTTATGCCCGTTGGCATCTCGGTCCGCTTCCAGGGCACTGTCGGCATCGCCAGCCAGCATCGTGGTCGCGAAGGTGGAGAAGGCGTCGACAATTTCTGGCACCGAACGGTAGTTGCGTTTCAGTCGCCCACGTTTGCCGCCGGCAAAGTCTTCTTTGCCAAACCGGGTCATGTTGAAGGATGACGCGCCGCGAAACCGGTAAATCGACTGCTTGGCGTCGCCGACCATCCAGAGATTGCGCCCGTCGGGCATCAGACCACTCAGCAATCGCACGCTGCTGCGGTTCACATCCTGATACTCATCGACGAGGACGTGATCATATTGCGATTGCAGCGCGGCGCGGATGGCCGTGTCCTTGTCGAGCAGTTGCACCGGCAGGGTCACAAGGTCGCCAAAGTCGACACAGTGCGCGTTGCGCTTGAGCTGTTCATAGGCAGCATAGACGCGGGCGACCTCGCCGGCGCGCTCAGCACGTTCGCGGGCCTCGGGACCCCGGGCCTTTGACAACATGGTGTCAGCAAGCGAGGCATAGGTTTCGGCGTCGACCACCTCGTCCTTTGCGCGCGACACGGCAGCGAGCATGTCGGCGATGATCTGGGTGGGATCATAGAATTGCGGTAGTGCGCGAGCCGCAGGCGCGGAAATTCCTCCTCGAGGAGTTCGACGGCTTCGGTCTGGTCCATCATGCGTGGATTTTTCGGCAGCCCGAGCTCCACATGAAATCGACGGATGATGTCGAGCCCGAAGGCGTGAAACGTACCGATCCACATCGCAGCCGCTGCATCGGGGCGCTTGCGCGCGATCCGATCCGCCATCTCGCCTGCCGCCTTGTTGGAAAAAGTCAGCAGTAAGGTGCGCCTTGGATCGATGTCTTCATCCAGAAGGCCTTCGACACGCGCGATCAACGTCTGCGTCTTGCCGGTTCCGGGACCCGCCTCAAGCAGATAGGCTTCACCACGGTGGGTTGCCGCCGCAACCTGCAGCGGATTGAGGGGCCGCTCGACATGTGTCGCTTCTGCCGTCGGGGGGACCGACGGCAAGAGCAAAGCATCCAAAAGTTGTTGCGCCACGACCTCGAATGGCGCGCCGAGCTTGGCTGCAATTTCGGACGCGGAAAGGCCATCGTCGACATGGAGTACCCGCACAACGCTGCGGGGAAGCAGCAACTCGCGTGCAAACAAGTCCATCTGGACTTCACGTCTTTGCCTGCGACCATAGTCGACAACCCGGTCCATGCCGACCGGCGACGGCTCGGCGGCCCGGGCCGGATCGATGGCCGCCGCCGCGGGGCCATCCGGATCGTCGCCAAGTCCGACATGGCCGATCTCGTGCGCGACGAGGAAAGCTTGGTCAAAGCGAGAGCCAATATTCTCGTGGATGATCAGATCATCGGCGGCAACGAAGGTGCCCGGCCGCCGTCCAGCAGGTTAGCCCCTGGCGCCGTCGGCTCCACGTCGATCCCTCGGCGCTTGGCTTCGGCGACAGCAAGGTCGTAGGGCGACCATGGATCAGCGCCGGCCGCGACAAGGCGAGCGTGAAGCTCTGCGGCGATCTGCCTGGCGAGCTCCACCCCATCCATGTCAGTCGACCTCGGCTAACAACCGGGCCCGCTTTTCCGTCGGGACACCGGCCTCGATGAGAACCTGCTCCAACGTGACCTGCCCGCCAACCGCAGGCTTTTTGTCGGCCTTGTAGCTGCGCGCGGCTAACTGGGACGAGCCCCACGACGCATGGAGCTGCTCGATGGTACTACCGATCGCGTCAGCAAACATCCGGAAAAAACGCTTGGGAATGCTGGTGAGCAGGACTCTCCGCTCGCGCAACGCGGTGACGACCTGTCTAGGCACGTCCATACGCTGAGCTACTGCGCGCCAATCATCGGCGGTCAGAGCCGCGAAGGGATCGGCCGCCGCCGTCGGCAGGGCCGTCGCGTGTTGCGCCCAGGCAGCGTCAAGCAATTTCGAATCGTCAGCCGTCAGCGGCCCCATCTCTTCATGACGTTCGCGGTCAAGCTCGCGCGATAGGTCCACGAGTTCCGCCGCATATTCGGGGTAAAGCTGGAGATAACTCTCCAGAGTCGCGCGATCAGGGACGGCTTCGACGGCGAACGCGTCGAGCACGTCCTCACGGGATGGCCGTGCGCCAGCGGGACTCATGGCTCGTCTCCTTCAGCTATGGCGGCCCGAATGGTGGCAAAGGCTTTGTCACGGTAGGTCCGGACGGTCTTTTCGGACCGGCCAAGGGCCTTAGGAATGGACATGACCTCTTTATCCTTGGGGTCTATGGGGTAGCCCTCTCTCAGCATATGAATGATCCTGCTTTGTTCTGGTGGCAAGGCGTCAATCGCCGCCTCCAGGCGCAACCGGTAAGCCGGATCGTCAAAATTCGACGCGGCGAAGGGATCGTAGGCGCCTGCGGCCTTCTCGACCTCCTCCGACAGTTCCCCACTTGCCTCGTCGTATTCCAGGGCTTGCGACCGGTTTTCGTCGCGCCAGGCCTGTTCCTGCGCATCACGTCGTAGGCTCGCGAGCCCGCCGTCAAACCGGACCTCGAAATAGTCGAGCTTGTCGATATAGTCGGCGCGGTCGGCCGAGAGCAGTTCAACAAACCGGCCGAAGACCTTGTCGCGCACGATGGCGCGTCAGCGATTCCGTCTTGCCGTCCCGGCTTTCCGCCTTGGGCAAGCTGCGCAGCACCCTTTCGGTCAGGATACGATAGAGCCGCTCGAACCATGCCTCGTTGTTGTCGCGGCGGCTGGCGCGGATGAAATAGATGAGACATTCGCTCGGAATGTAGGCTTGGTCGGAGCGCTTGGTAATCGCAGCCCTGGCAACCAGGGCGTCGCGCGGCAGGAGCGCGAGCTCGGCGATGAGCGCGGTCACCTTCGGATCGCGTTCATAGAGTTCACCGGTCAAGCGTCGCTTGCGGAGCGGAGTTACGACGACGTCGCCTGACAACGGCGCATCCGCCGGTGGCTTTGCGCCAGCATTGTCGATTGATCGTTTCATCGCTCTGCTTTGCCTTCGCCGGCGGTTCTATTCAGGCGCGCCTCGAGCGTGGCGACGCTCTCGAGCACCGCCTCGAACCTCGGCGGGTCGCCGAAGATCATGCCGGTCATGGCTCGGTAGTCGACACGCAGCTGCTCAATCATCTCATCATGTGGTGCAAGCACAAAGGAGCCGGGCACAGCGCTGGCGAGATCGAAATCGGGGCGGTTGAAGAACATCCGTGCGTGCGCGACGCAGTCGGCTCCGAGCGCCGGGTCCTTGATCGCGGAGGCTCCGGCCCGCGTTGGAAGCAGCTTATGGAGGTCATAATAGTGACGCGACACGCGCTGGCCGCCACCGCGCAGTTCGCCGCGCTTGTCAAACCAGCGCCGTAGGCCGTGCAGGATGACGACCTTGTCCCAGAAGGTTCGTTCGGGGTCGACGGTCCGCACGGCCTGAACGGTCAGATCAAGCGCCGGTAGATCATCGTCGACATAGGGCTTGATCGGCACTTCGCTGTTCGGATCGAGGGCGGATTTGGCGCCCGACTCGATCTTGATCGCGGCGCGAATATAATCTGATTTCGGGGTCGCCGTCGGATACCAGATCAGAAGCGTCTGCTTGTCAGCGTCTATGTCGTCGGCTTCTACCCGTGCGGAACCTGCATCAAGACCGGCGGCCTTGAGCCGATCGGCGAGGATCTTCGTTAGTTCGTTGCGTAAAGAGCCGTTGATGTAGGCCTGGCAGGCCGCCTTGATCGCGTCCAGCCGCGCGCGGCGCTTGTTGTTGCTGAGAGCATTAAGCTCCTCAATGGTCGCTGGCTCGCCGAGGTCGTCCCGAAAAACCGTGACGTCGATATCTTCGGAAAAGCGATTGATCAGGCCGAAGCCTTTAGACAACGACGTTCCGCCCTTGAATAGTAGGCGGGGCCCTCCCTCCTTCAAGCTATGGAACAGGGCGTCGAGCGTCCAGCAGACCCAGAAATCCTTTTCGATATTTTGGGATGCCGTGCCGAGGCGCTGCGCGGTCGTATCGAAGGCGCTCAACATGGCATCCGTTCCGGCTGCAAGGACCTCGTCATAAGCCCGATTCATGTTTTCCTCGCCCTGCTGCGCTTAGCTGATTGCACCTTTTTGGTCGGGTCGTCCCTGGGCCGGGCGCCGGCGGCGAGATGATGCCGATGATCATCATCGGCAGCATAGTTGGCATCGACGTGCCGATCTGGGACATTGGTATCGCCTTCGATCAGCGGCTTGAGGAACTCCCACATCCAGGTCGGAAGCGCGGTCTTGCCGACGTTGATATCGGCCTTGAGTGGTGGCCCGGTCGAGGGATCGTCGAAAAGCTTGGCTAGCTTCTGTCTAACCCGATCACTCTCGCCTGCGCGGACCAGGAGATCACGCAACCAGTGAAGTGCCTGGATGACGCGCATTGCGGGCCGGCCGGCCCAAAACAGCTTGCTGGCTGCGGTTAGACGGAAAGTGATGGTGACGTTGCCGAGCTTGATCGGTTGTTTGCGAGCGTCGGTGTGGACCACGATTTTCGCTGGCACGGCGTCGGTCAGGCCAAGGTCGTTGGCGGCGGTCATGCCGTCGACGAGCATCCGGGCTTGGTCGCGCCGACTGACGGCGTCGATGACGGAGCGCGGATCGGGGGGATTGGGCTTTTGGGTCAGCTTGTTGAAACCGAGCTGATCATAGAGCCCTCGGTCAATCCTTCTCAGGTTCTTGGTGTTGGTCAACCGCTGCAACGTTTTGTCGACGGCGTTCCGGGAGGCGAGGTCGACGAAGTCGGTTGGCGTCCAAACCTTGCGTGGCGCATCGGCCCGGATTCGCTCCAGGATTGCGGCTTTCAGTGAGTCGTCGGCCATGTCCGAAAAATGTATACCTTGTTCGGACAAAGGCAAAATGACCTGTCCGAAATTCGTATACACATTTCGGACAATCCCACCAAACTAGTCCAAATTACCCCCATCTTGACGGTTCCCGGCATTTTCCGCGAGCCACCCCGTGCCGTCTCCACCCGCATCTGGTGCAGGGCCATCAACCGCGCATAGAGTTCGGCCAGCACTCGAAACGTGCTCAGTCCGGTACGGTTCGCGAGCTCCAGATAGCCCGAATAGTTGATCTCGAACCGGCGTCCGCCCTCTGGATCCCCCAGCAATTCTCGGCAGTACTTCTCCATTGAGGCCGCGCCGGCGGGGTCGCTCTCGATTACCGCCCGCACCAGCTCCAGATGGTATTGCCAGCCGCTTTTGGCGAGTTCGAGCTGCCAAACCGCCAAATATCCCGATTTCTCGTAAGCCCGGCGGAGGTGCCGATCCTCCTCGGGATGGGCCAGCAAATAGCCGATGATGTCGTTGAGATTTTGAATGCTCTCGGACCGCTTACGGGCGGCTTTAAGAACTGCATTCGTCGCCTCTCGGCTCGAAGCCGGCAAGATCGCAGAATTGGATTCCCGTCCGCAATCGATTCGTTCAGCCGTGGAAGGGTCGCTGCGCCGATTGCGGCGCGACTACATTGACGTCCTCTATCAGCATCGTCCTGACCCAAACATTTCGGTCGAAGAGGTCGTCGGCACGATGTCGGATCTCGTGAAAGAAGGGAAAGTGCTTGAGCTTGGCCTGTCCGCTCGCGTTGAGCACCTTGGCGACGGTGGCCTTGATGCCTTCGTGGGCGTCGGAGACGACCAGCTTGACGCCACGCAGGCCACAGCGGGTAGCGCAAGAAGAGTCTAATTCGGCCAGCCGCTGTGAAAAGCTGATCAAATCAAAATAAGAACAGAATCGCAATGCTCCTCCGGTAGCGGGGCTTCATCGCTTTGGTTGAAGCTTGAGTAGAGGAGGAAGTTAGTTTGGACGGGCAGTTACAAGCGTTGATGGAGGCTGTCGATGTGGCACGCGACGAGCGCTCGATTCGCAACACGATCAAGAAATTTACTGTCTCATCCGGGTTCGACCGCTACGCCTACATCCATATTCACGGAGACGACGCGGTTGTCTTCAGCGACTATCCCACGGAGTGGCTGAACCTCTATTTTGCGAAGCGTTACACGATCATCGATCCTGTCGTGACGACTGCCAAGCGCAGCATGCGGATGTTTGCCTGGTCAGCGGCGGAGCACGAGCTGCGCAGGAGCTCACGAGAGATCAAGCAGTTCTATTCGGAGGCAGCTGACTTCGGCCTACGTTCCGGCGTTTCCGTTCCGATCAGAACGAGCTATGGGCGAGCGGCGATGATCACCCTCGCATCAGATCGGCGGCGGGTTGAGGTCCCGGCGTGGGATCCGATACAGGCGGCACTGGCGCTCGCTTGTATTCACGTTCGGCTCAGCGTGGTGTCTGACTCGTCGTTCAAAACGGGGGATGTGAGGTTGTCGACGCAGGAAGCGACCTCGCTCAGTTGGTCGTCCCACGGCAAATCAATGAATGTTATCGCGGATTTGCTTGGGATCAGACCACGAACAGTCCAATTCTACCTTGACAATGCGCGCGACAAACTCGGTGCCAGTAATCTCCAACATGCTGTTCGAATAGCAATGGAGAAGAAGTTGATCTAGCGTGAGCCTAATGGACGCCCGAGATCTTCTCGATGCTGCAACCGACTCCCGGCGTTCGGCACAGGAAGTCCGGTGCGGCAGGCGCTGCAATTGGACCAGGTCGGCGCGCGCCGGTGGTTGGACCATTCCGCTGACCTGCGGGAGGAGGCGCCTAGACATACGTCCCGCCCCTCCCGTTACGTCAGAGGATCAGGGGAGAGTCACGGTGGACACCGTCGCCAATCGGCACGTTTTTGATTCCCAAGGCAGCCCGTGCTGCCTTGTCCCTTGTAGATTGAAGTCGGGATTTGGCGGCAGCGTGGATAATCCGAGCCACTTAAACCAAGACGAGCCTGACGGAGAGAGCTTACCACCGAGCGAGCGCCGATGATGGTGACGTCCGCAACCCTGCTGATCAGATCAGAAGGAAAATTATATCAGCATCTGGCAAGGCCGCTGCATATGCCCTGGCGTTCCCGCGCGCTCGATCGTGTGCGAGAGCCCGTGGGAGCGGCGAGCTCACGGTCCAGAGAACCATCGCGATCGCGGACCCTTGCAGATCAGCATCCAAGACCTTCCGGCCGATGAGGTTGCTCCGCCGCCGATCAATCGACCGCGGCTCTCCGACCGAGGGGCAGAGGTCCTGCGCAAAGCGCTATTTCGGCTTACCGACGCCAATCCCAGTGAGATCGATTCTGATGCCCGCCTTGTTCGGATCATCCGGCTCCCTAGCCCGCTGGGTGCCATCGGCCGGCCCCCTCGCAGGGCTCGCCGCCTCGGCCGCGGCCTTGTCGCGAGGGTCGGACGCCCGCGTGCTGGCCGGCAGGCTGCCGGGATCGGGCTCGTCGAATACATATTTTCCGTCGAAATAGCCGGTTTTCCAGGCGTCAATCGCTGCGCCGAACGCCTCGTCGATTTCAGTGCCATACCATGTCGCGACGATGCGATAGACCTTGCCGAACAGCGCGGTGCCTATCCTGATATTTGTGCAGGCATCGACCAGATCAGGGTTGAGCTCAGCAACGTTGGCGGCGCCGAGCCCGGCCGGATATTGGGTGACGCCGACGCGGACCATGGCTTGGCCGACGTAACGGCGTATCAGCTCCATGGCATCATCCGGCGTCTTGGGCGGTGTGATCAGGATGACGCGGTTTCCGGTCCGGACCGTGACGGCGAGCGGATCGGGTGCCCCGACCGCCCGTATGAATTTCTCGACGATCGCAGGCTTCAAACCCGGATCGGCGCATCGATCAATGGTGGCTGCATCGATCATGATGATCCCCTTCAGCTGTTGAAGGCGAGCACGAGCGGCAGCCCGAACAGGCGCGCCCAGGCTTCGGTGCTGGCTCGCTGAATCGCGACCACGTTGGTTCGGGCGGCCCACCAGTCGTTGCCGATCGCGACAAGCACGTCGGGCGCATGGAGCATCGACTGTAGGACGGGCCAGATGAGCAACTGCTCGTAACAGATCAGCGGCGCGACGCGCCGGCCGGCGGACTCCACGACGGGATTGCTGAAGAAGGTGGCCCTGGCGCCTCCGCCCTGCCCGGTCCATGCCAGCCAGGGTTGCCACATCGAGACGGGGACCGGCATGCGCTCGCCATAGAGCCGGCGCGTGCGCCCGGCGCTGATCTCCACCATGGCGTTGTCGTAGCTTTCGCGACCGACGATCACCGCACCAGCGATCACCGTAATGTCGGTGCCGCGAAGGCCTTTCATCCAGAAGCCGCTCGTGGTCGGCGTCCACAGCCCGGCCGCACTTTCTGGAAGCACGACAATTTGCGCTCCGGCCCCGCCCGCTTCGCGCACGCGCTGGAGAAGCGCTTGGGCCTGGTCGAGATCCGGAGATCGACCGAGCGCGCTGCCAAGCTCGGTATTCAGACCAGCCCATCCGGCTGGTTGCGCTGGCGCAGTCCAATGCGCGGCCGACCCGATCCAGAAGCCGCCGGCGACGACCGCCGCGATGGGCCACTTGCCGGTCGTCATTGTGAGCAGGATGGCCGCGGTCGTGCCCAGTCCCCACCATCCCCATCCCGGAAACAAAACCCCGGCCGCGGTGATCGGCTGCGCCCATCCGACGATCCCAAAAGGCGGCACGCTCATCAGGATCGCAGCACATCCAAACCGAAGCGCCCTCTCCCATCCTGGGCGGCTTTGCCACAGTGCCGCGTGGACAAGGACGAAGACGGCTGCGGCGCCAATCCACAGGGCGATGCCGACACCGAGATCAGTGCCGTAGAAGTTGACGACACCTTGGGGCAGCCCGCGTGATGCCGCAAGGACATAGGCGGCGCTCACTGCCGCCGAGATCACCCGCGAGCGGGCCAAAGCCCACAGCATTGGAAAGGCGCAGGCGAGTGGCAGAGCGAGCGCGTGACCACACCAGGCAATCGCGCCGACCGCAGCCGCCGCGGCGACCATCGCCACGCCGCGCCAGAGCTCATGGACCGAAAACGAACACGGGCCGCGCGAGGCCGAGAAGGCCCGATGACGGGATCGGGCCGAAGTAACGGGAATCATAGGAGCCTGCGAAATCGGAGTGGAGATAGAGCTCGCCAGCGGGAATGACGCCGCCCGCGAACGGCGCGAGAACACGGCCGGCGCTGTCAGTCCGCCGGAGGTCGGAATGGGGGAGCGGATGGCCGTCGATGAAGACCTGATCAGCGACGTCAACCTGGTGGCCAGCGAGGGCGGCGACGGTCTTGATGAGCGGGCTTAAGCCCCCAGCGCACAATCCGCGCGGGATGTAGCCGCGCGCGAATGCGCGTTGGAACTCGGCGGTGTCCGGCGGACAGATGAAGACGAGATCGCCGGCAGCGGCCGCCCGATTCAGAGGCTCGATCTGCCACAGGCCGCGCGGATAGCTCGGCGTCATATTGATTCGCAGCCCGGCGCACCAGCCGGTGCCGGCTACGGCGGCAACGAGGCCTGCGCCTGCCAGCACGATCACCAAGGCGAAGCGCCGAACGCTCACTTCAGGGTCTGTCCCTGCCGCGGGGTCAGACGCAGCGCCTCGGCCTGCTTGAGGGCCTGCGCGGTGCGCTCCAGGGTGGCGAGCTGCTGTGCCGCACGCATCACAGGCCAGGCTTCCTTCAGCTGCTCCCGCCGCGCCGGATCCATGCCGGCGGTCGCCTTCTGGAAGGCCCGCCCATCGGGTCCGCTCGCGGCATTCGGCAGGAATGTACGATCGCCAAAGCGCTCGGCGATGGCCTTCTTGAAGCTGTCGATCTCCGCTTTCACAAGTCCGTCCGCGGAGGCCAATTCGATCGCGCTCGGCTGGTCGTTGCGATCGATCGCATCGCGCACCCGCGCCAGCACCCGCTGCGCCTCACGCGACAAAGCAGGGATGTCGATGGCGACACGATGCCGGATCGCGCGTTCCTCGGCCTCATACTTGTGCCCGGCCTCGGCGCGCAGACGCACGTAGCGCTCGATGTCGTGCTTGAGCGCCGCCACATTGGCCTCGGCGCGCCGACGCAGCTGCTTCTCGGCCTGACCCGCCAGCAGCCCGATCTTGCCGCGCAGAGCCCCGAAGGACTCCGGGCTCGAGGCAAGACGCGCCATCGTCGAGCTCGCGGCCGCGGGATCCCTCAGCAGGACGTCAAAATTCGTCGCGCGGAACGCGCGCTCGGGATCGGCAAAGACGAGGCGGAAGCGGGTGGAGACATCCTCCCATTGCTTCTTGATGGCGGGGTCGGCGAGGATCCTGTCCTCGACCGTGTTGATGAGGGATCTGGGGAACGTCGTGACGCCCGCGACCATGGGCTTGGCCTTCGTCTGTGCGGTGCTGATGATGGGATTGCGGCCCTCGACGAGGCCGAGTTTTGCGGCGAGCGCGCCCAACCGGGCAGCGATGTCGGCCAGGCGTTGCTTCTGGCGAACCGTCCAGCACAGGCGATCGCTCATGAGCGTGCGTGCCACCTTGACGATGTGCAGTCCGCGGGCCGCGGCAAAGCGCAGCGCATCGCGATAGAGGCTGCCGCGGTCGTAATCGAGGGTGGTCTCCTTGGCCCGCCGCTGCGACAGGATCGCAACGAGGCCACCGGCCTTCTGGAACGAACGCCGGCCGTAATAGAGCGCCACATCCTCGCGATGGCGGGTCAGCGCGACATAGGTCAGATGCTTGTCCAGCGACAGCGTTGCCAGCACCTTGACCCGATCGACCGTGACCCCTTGCGCCTTGTGCACCGTCGTCGCATAGCCGTGGTCGATGTTGCGATAGACGCGCTGATCGATTTCGACGCGGCGGCAGTCCTCGCCCTCACCGATCTCGGCGAGCAGGCGCGCAGGACCGGCTTCCACGACCCTGCCGATCATGCCGTTCTTGACCCCGAGCGAGCCCTCGTTCTTCAGGAAGACGATCTGGTCGCGCGCTGCAAACCGGCGCTCGCCATCCTCGGTGCGGAAGGCATGTCCCGGTTCGACCAAACCGCGCGCCACGAGTTTGGCCCGCGCCATCTCGTTGAGCGCGCGGACGTCGCGGCGAAGATGGGCCAGGATCAAAGTCGATTTGGACGGATCATAGTCACGGTTCCAGTCGGCGATGAGACTTTCGATCGCCTGCGCCTTCAACTCCGAGCCGAACAGGCGTCCATGATCGCGATAGGCGGACAGGGCCTCTCCCGTCCGGCCACGGGCAAGATTGAGCGAGGCGTCGCGCATCCATTGCTGGCGCTGGCGATAGATGGTCTCGAGCTCGGCATAGCCGGTGCGCTCGAGGATCGCGCGAAACGCCGCGCCGGCTTCGATCGGCTGGAGCTGCTCGGGATCGCCGACCAGGACGAGCTTGGCCCCCGCCTTTGACGCGGTTTCGACGACCAGCGCCATCTGGCGCGAGGCGACCATGCCGGCCTCGTCCAGGACAAAAATGGTTTGATCATCGAGGCCGTCGCGGCCGCCTTTCCATCGTAATTCCCAGGAGGCGAGCGTCCGGGATTCGATGCCCGCCTCCTTCTGCAATCCCTCGGCCGCCTTGCCCGCCAGGGCGCCGCCGACCACGCGGTAGCCGGCGGCTTCCCACATTTCGCGCGCAGCCCGCATCATCGTGGTCTTGCCGGCGCCGGCCCGGCCGACAACCGCCGCGATCCGCTCTCCAGAGGCCAAGTGCGCGATGGCTGAGCGCTGCTCGGCCGAGAGCTTGGCGTGCCGCGCGGACACGGCTGAAACGACCGGTGCCTGCACGGCGAAAGCCGCACTGCCCGACAGGTGGACCGCGCGCCGCACCATCTCCGCTTCGAGCCGGATCAGCTCGCGCGTGGCATATTTAGCCGGCGTTCGAGCCCCCGTGGCAAAGTCGACCGACTCGACGTCCAGCCGCAGAGCCTCGGGGCTTTGCAGCACCCGCGCCATCAAGTGCTGGAAGGTGCCGGCATCCTCGACATAGCGATGCAGCAGCTTGCCGACATCCCGCTCGTCGAACACGCTGCGTTCCCGCGAAATCATGTCGAGCACGATCTCGGGACGGCGCTGGATTCGTCTCAGCGTCTCGGCCCGGGTCTCCTCAAAGACACGCAGCCGTTCGAGGTTGGGATCGCGCCCCTCGCGCTTGGCCCGGCGTTGGATCGCCTTGGCAGCAACCCCGATATGGGTGGTCGGCGCGACGTCGATGCCGCGCTCGGCGTAGGAGCGTCCATCGACGCGAATGTCGTGACCGTTCAGAGCCAGATGCTGGTTCTGCAGGTCGAGCCAGCCGTTGCGCTGCTCGAGGAACTGCTGTTTGCCGCCGGCCCACAGCCGGTACGCGATCTTGCCGGATTGCATGCGCAACGGCTGCCCGTCGTCGCCGATGACCGCGACCCGCTTTGGCCCAAATCCGGCTTCGGTGAGGGGTCGCAGCGTCGTCATCAGGTGGATATGCGGATTGCCCGGCTCATCATGATAGACCCAATCCGCCATTTGTCCGCGCGACAGCACCTGCTCGAGCACGAACTGGCGTACCAGCGCGATGTTCTGGTCTGTCGTCAGCTCGGCCGGCAGCGCAATGATGAACTCCTTGGCGAACTGCGCATCCCCCCGCGTCTCGAAGGCCTCGACCTTGTTCCAGAAGGCCTCCGAGGCACCGGCGACGGAGCGATCGGCGATCATGGTCCGGAGCCAGGCGGGCGCGTCGGCCGGCACCAGGAACTCCTCGTGGATCATGCCGCGCTTATTGGAATAGTCGACGGTGCGGCCCTCGGCCTCGAACGCCATCCTCGCGCAATGCCGGTAGGCGGCGGCCAGCACGGCGCTGCGGCCATCGCCGCGTCCGATGAGCTGGGGCGTGAAATGGGTGATGGCCACGGCAGGAAGCGATCCTTGAGACGAACGAACATGCAGTTCCGTCGGAATCGCTCTGCCCGTGCGTGGGCGGGAAGCAGGACGTCGCGTCAGCGACGTATTACTGCGCCCTTGGAAGCCGCTCCTTCGGAACGGCGGGATGATCTTCCAAAGCGTCGGCTTCGCCGACCCCGTTAATTACCCGGGTCGCGCTTCGCGCTCACCCCGGCTTTGCTGTCGAGCGCTTCGCGCCATCGTGACAGGAAAGGTCTTCCGGAATGAAAAAGCCCTCGCGGCAGATCAGGGACGAAATCGCACGGCTCCAGGAGCAGTTGAAGCAGGCTGAAACGCGCGAGGCCGAGCGCATCGGCCGCATCGCGCTCAAGGCCGGAATGGGAGAGATAGAGATCGAGGAAGCGGCGCTGCTCTCGGCATTCGAGGAGATCGCCGGCCGGTTTCGCAAGGACGGGCGCAGAGCCGCCAACGCGGCTACGGCGATCCCGCCTGTCGCGCCTGCGGGCGTGGCTGAACAGGGCTGAACGCATGCGGCGCTCCGATGCCAGCGATGCCCGCAAGAAGGACACCCGGGAGAAGATCGAGCTTGGCGGCCTGATCGCCAAGGCGGGGCTGCGCTACGAGAAGCGGGCGCTGCTGCTCGGCCTGTTGATCGATGCCGCCGACCGTCTGCGGGGTAACGAGGCGGAACGCGAGCGCTTGACGGCGATTGGCGTGAAGGCGTTCGGCCATGAAAGCAAATAGGATTGCGCTGGCGCTCGCGCCGGCCGTGCTGATGGCGGGCATGTGCGTTGCCTTGACCGGCCTCGAAGCGTGGCTTTCCAAGTTCGGGACTACCCCGAACGCGCGGTTGGTGCTCGGCCGGATTGGCATCGCCCTGCCCTACCTGATGAGCTCGGTGATCGCCGTGGTCTTCCTGTTCGCAGCCGCGGGTGCGACCGCGATCCGCTCCGCCGGCTGGGGCGTCACGTGCGGCGGTCTCCTTGTGGTCGCGATCGCCGCCTCGCGCGAGATCGCACGGCTGCATTCCTTCGCCAACGCCCTGCCCTCTGGAGACCGGCTTTTGAGTTATGCCGATCCCTCCACCATCATCGGAGCGATGTGCGCGGCGCTCGTGGCCGTGTTCGGGTTGCGGGTAGCCATCAGGGGCAATGCCGCCTTCGCGGCCGCTGAGCCGCGCCGCATCCGGGGGCAGCGCGCCATCCATGGCGAGGCCAACTGGATGGCGATGACCGAGGCTGCGCGGCTGTTTCCGGTGGGGGGTGGCATGGTGGTCGGGGAACGCTATCGGGTCGATCGAGATCCAGGTGCCGAGCCGTCCTTCCGCGCCGACGACCCGGAGACATGGGGCACCGGCGGCAAGTCCGCTCTGCTCTGCTTCGATGCGTCCTTTGGCTCGTCGCACGGCATCGTGTTCGCCGGGTCCGGCGGCTTCAAGACGACATCCGTCACGGTGCCGACAGCGCTGAAATGGGGCAGCGGCCTGGTCGTCCTCGACCCCTCGAACGAGGTCGCACCCATGGTCCGGCGACACCGGCACGAGGCGGGCCGGCAGGTGTTCGTGCTCGACCCGCGATCCTCGGCGATCGGCTTCAATGTGCTCGACTGGATCGGCCAGCACGGCGCAACAAAGGAGGAGGACATTGCCGCGGTGGCGTCATGGATCATGACCGACAATCCGCGCCAGGGCTCGGCGCGGGACGACTTCTTTCGGGCTTCGGCCTTGCAACTGCTGACGGCGCTGATCGCCGATGTCTGCCTGTCCGGTCATACGGAACTCCAGCATCAGCACCTGCGCCAGGTCCGCGCCAATTTGTCTGAGCCGGAGCCGAAGCTGCGCCAGCGGCTGCAGTCGATTTACGACAACTCCGCCTCCGGATTCGTGCAAGAGAACGTCGCGCCCTTTATCGCCATGACCCCGGAAACCTTCAGCGGCGTCTATGCCAATGCGGTCAAGGAAACCCACTGGCTCTCCTACGGCAACTATGCGGCGCTGGTGTCTGGATCGAGCTTCACGACGGCCGAGCTCGCGCAAGGTCGGACCGACGTCTTCATCAATCTCGACCTGAAGACGTTGGAAAATCATGCAGGACTCGCCCGGACCATCATCGGCTCGCTGCTCAACGCGATTTACAATCGCAACGGAGACGTGCCCGGCCGCACCCTGTTCCTGCTCGATGAGGTCGCCCGCCTCGGCTACTTACGCATTCTCGAAACCGCGCGCGATGCCGGACGCAAATACGGCATCACCCTCTTGATGCTGTACCAGTCCATCGGCCAAATGCGCGAGGCCTATGGCGGCCGTGACGCCACCAGCAAATGGTTCGAGAGCGCCTCCTGGATTTCCTTTTCGGCGATCAACGATCCCGAAACCGCCGACTACATCTCCAAGCGCTGCGGCGACACGACCGTCGAGGTCGATCAGTTGAGCCGATCCTCGCAGATGTCGGGTTCCTCCCGGACGCGGTCCAAGCAGCTCGCGCGCCGGCCGCTGATGCTGCCCCATGAGGTTCTGCGGATGCGGACCGACGAGCAGGTCATCTTCACCGCCGGCAACCCGCCGCTGCGCTGCGGACGCGCGATCTGGTTCCGGCGCGCCGACATGCGAGCCTGCGTCGGTGAGAACAAGTTCCACCGGAGAGACGCTGGTCGCGTAGCTGATGATCGTGAAACGTCGTGACGGGAGTATAGAGAGGCGCAGTTCCCCGCAGAGACAGTAGAGCCGTCCCGAGAGAACCCACCGATTCCCTATCGATGGAAAAGAGGAGGCATTGTATCGGCGAGCTCGGGCCCACCATCGTCGGACCTCCACCGGACTCGGCAGACCATCACTGGTCCAGGCTCCCCGAGGGAGAAGCAGGACCGAGTGTCAAACAGCGGCCCTGCTGCAGCCAAGGCCGGGGGCGAGTCCTGGTGAGATCGAATTCGCGACGGAGAAAGTAGATGAGCCAAGACAGCAGTCTCGAAAGCGAAACTGTGAAAGCGATACAGCGCTATCGCGAGGCGCTTGCATTGGTGGAAAACCTGGAACAAGAGGACGCTTGCGCGGACCGGGCGCTGACGCGCACGCTGCTCGATTTGCCGCGAACACTGCGAAACGGAGCGGCACCGCATCTCAAGAAACGCCTTTTTGAGATTTGCTCCGCAGCTGTTGCGCGGTCGGACCGAATGGCGGCCGACCTGCTCGAGGCGACCTCGAGATTGGAGTCCGCCCGCTTAAGTTTGGCTCTCCTGGTCCGGCAATTGGGATATATTCCAAAAGTAGCACTTCGGCCGGATGCCGATGAGACCCACTGAGTCCAACTAAGAGACCTTAGCAAGATCGGAAGCTCGGTTTGAGAGCGGCGGCCCACGCGTCCGTCGATGCAGGGAGCACCGCCGCAGTTCCCCGACGCGGCTTCATACTACTCCATGAATGCTACCGCTGCCCCAGGTGAACGATCGCTGCACTCGAAGTACGGAGACAATGAATCGTTTAGCCCTGATCGATTCAAAGAAAGCATTGGACCTCGATTCCGCGAGGAGCCAGACTCCACGCATGCCGAACCGCAAGCAAAAGCCGCTTTACCTTCGCCGCATCGACGCTGCCCGCAACATGCGACGATTTTACCTGCTTTCGATTCAGCCGACTTTATTCGGCGGGATCTCGCTGATCCGCAACTGGGGCCGGATTGGCACGAGCGGGCAGGTCATGATCCAAACCTTCGAGGACAGCACGGAAGCTGGGGAAGCATTCGCACGGCTCGAGCGCGCCAAGTGCCGGCGCGGATATGCCTCTGCTGAGGAGAAAGTCAGAGGTTTCGTCAGTTATTGCTACGTTCTGTTCAGCGAAGTTCAGCGCCAGGTCGCCGGGCAACTTGGCTTGTTGGAAGAAAAACGAGAATGCCCTCTCGGTTTGGTCTATCGTCTTCTCGATCAACTGCCGCACATCGCTAGGCACGTCCACAATTTGGTTCTTCATTGCCTACTGCCAGCTGCTGGCGGAGCGGCCCCGCCATCAACCCTCAGGCCCCAAGCCGGGGTCGTCTCTAAGCCGCGCGGCCCTGCCTTACTCCTCAACGGCGGAGCTCGGAGACGGTTCGCCCGAGCCCCTGGCAACCCCAACAGCGTCCTCCCGTCTAGGACCGCTCGGTAGGCTGACAAACTTAAATCACGCGAGGCTTGAATGGTCCGTGCACTTCGGTCGGGGCGGCCATACCTTGGGCGGCGAGCTTTGAAGCAGCGCGATCGACGCTGCAATCTGCTCCCGAGATCGGCGGAGCATTTCCGCCGTCATCTGCTTGCTGCCGAATTGAGACTTAGCGAGGGGGCCGTTTCAGATTGATTGTCGGTGAGCATGGCAGGGTCCCGCCTGACCACCGCAACATCAAGCCAGGTGAGAAATGCCGCTGCCGCGCTGTGCGCCGCCGGCAGATCAGAAGCTCCGGCGCTTCGTGGCGCCGGCAGGCAAGCTCGACCGGACCGGGCTGGTCTGGTGGCTACCCCAGATCAGAACCCCGGCGAAAACCACGAACATCGCGACTACGACGGCCGAAACCAGAATCGAATCAATAGGCATTGCGACCTCCTGTTAGGACCCGGTCGACTATGCATAAAGGAGCGGATGTGCGCTTTGATGCGGATCAAACCACCGCCATCAACATTCGTTGGGGCGGTCACCTTCCTGACGCCAGCGGCGTTCCGGGTAATGGTGAGCGCCACAGACGCCCCTCCTCGATCCGGCCGCACGGTCAGACAGTGGTTCCTCGGTTGCGTTGGCGTGTCGCAACCCGATCCTGCCGGAGAACTGCCGGTGACTACCGCAAAGCCGCCCGCCCGCTACGGCGCTATGGGGGCGCGCGTCCGGGCGGCTTTGCTACCGAGCTACACCACCACCGGGGACACGACCTCTTGCAAGTAACAACTGCTGACCTCGAACATCGACCTTAACCCAACCGAGGTCCCGGCTGGCAGCTTGTTCGCCGGGATCGGACGCTTCACAACTGCTCTACCGGCGGCCGAACTGGCAATCGGTCAGCGCGTGATGGCGCGGCGGGGCTGGGTCTAACGGGGCAAGGCCCTCGCTACAACTCGCAGGCGTCGACCTCCTCGTCCGAGAACTTCTCGCTCTCCAGGTTCAGCCGATCCATCGCCTCCTCCAACTCCCCCGTGACCACGGCGTAGTCCTCGAACGTGTTCGAACGTCCGATGTGGATTTCTATCAGCCGCCGAAGCTCGGTCCTGAACTCATATTTGCTGACGGTCATCAGTCTCCTCCGTGAGCCCGGCGCCCCATAGCCGTTCTAGGAGTGCCGCTCGCGCCCTATCGCTCTGTCCGATCGCCGCAATATAGGCGCGCAGAAGGCGTATTACGGCCACACGCACCACCCCGTCCGTGTTGATCTCATCTGCATCATGCGGTTGACTTGTTGCGCCACGCTTAAGGTTCTCCCGGCACCCGCCCTCAATCTGGAGGGCATCGAGCAGCAAGATGATCGCTCGCAAGAACTTGGCGTCGACAGTCTGGTACCGTGGTCGGTCGTGCTGCATTACCCCAAGGCTACTCAACCCGCACTCTCCTCGCCACTACCAGCTCCCGTAGGTCTGGCCTTACCCCAATATGTGGAACGGCCGGCGTGCCAAAAGCGTTTTCAGTCGATTTCACACATCGGAGCCGTGATCTGGCGAACTGGTTTAAAGCGTGCGGCGTCACCAGCGTGGCGATGGAATTCACCGGCGTCTATTGGAGTCCCGGTCTATGAGATCCTGGAGCAGCGCGGATTTGCTGGCGGGCCGACTGCAACGCTACGCGACCCGCACTCGCAGTTCGGATGGAGAACCCCGTCCGAGTTCGCGATGACCTGCCACCCGCGCCGGGATCTGGCGCTGCGCTATGCCGACCTCCGCGCCAGCCCCCGTCGCTGCCACCGCCCAACCGGGCAAATCCAACGGCACGGGCGAACTCAGGACTGGATAACACTTGGGGAAGGTCATTCGGGGTTCTTTCTCGCCGACACCACCGAGGCATGCAGAGCGATCTCAGCAACGGAGGCGTCGAGCACGATTAGCGACGGCGCCGCTAGTCTAATCGTAGCCGGGACCGCTGGGGATATCCCGAGCGACACGGGCGCTCCATTGGACCGCTAAATTCAGCAGAGCGATCGCGCTCCAGTCTCGTCCGCCTGCTCTCGATTGTGGAAAATAGGGAAGCAGTAACGTGGCATAGTCGCGGCCCTCGTCTTTTTGGTCGCGGTCATGCCCGCCCACACCTTGGCGGTTCCTCGCCTGTCAGAAACGACAGGGTCCTTGCGACAGTGGCGCTAGCAGACGGGCTCGCGGTTGCCGCCCCTCGCGGCAACACCTCTCGCGTTCGAGCACATTCTGAGGCAGCAAGCCTTACGTATTGAAATCCGATAGCTACCCCTGGTAGTTTCCACTTTTACCCGAGCTATTTGCCCTGAAGCCGTCCTGATCGTGTTTTTTCTCCTGGGAGGACATTTATGCGAGGCTCTCGCGCAATCCTTTACGCCGAACGACTTAGCGAACTCACTTCTCAGCTCTCAGAATTGGAAGATCTTCGACGTTTGGTGGAAGAAGCAGAGCGCCGCGCCCGCGGTGTGCTTCCATTACGCTTGACACGTCCTGCTTGGCGCCGCCATCGAAGCCGTGAACCAGGCGCCTCGTCTGTCCGCCTCCGTCGCCACGCGCGACCGAGCAGGAATGCAGGCGTTATCAGTCCACCTGACAACGACAACCAAGTCGAGTGGACTTTGCTGGAGGCCTTCCCCGATGGATGGTGGGCTTCCCCCTAAGGTCTCTCCAAGCGCTGACTTGAAGAAGAGATCGCTCCAATGCTGGCGGCCCACTACCCTGAAAAGACACCAGATCGGAGTGTGACGTGGCCGCAGTCATGCAATGAAGGGCATTTCGCCAATGGACGAATTCGCGATGCTTCTCGCCGAGCTAGACCGGTGCCGGACAGAATTCCAGCACCTGCAGAAGAACTCAATCTGGCGACCGGCGCCGGGCCGACCGACATAGCAGCGCTTCAACACGCGGCGCGCCGGATGAGCGGCATCGCACACGTCTTCATCGAGCGGCTGTGGCGGTCGCTCAAGCATGAGGACATCTATCTCAAGGGCTATGCCGATGGCCGGGAGGCCAAAGCAGGGATCGCCAGCTGGATCGCCTTCTACAACGATCGCCGCCTTCATCAGGCGCATGGCTATCGCACGCCGATGGCGGTCTGGCGCGAACGGACGTTGGCCGCGAAGGCTGTGGACATGGTGGACAACGCTGACGCGTTGACCACATGCCCACAGCAACTGCAGGAGACAGAGTCTCTGGCAGCGTGATAGAAAGGGATCAGGAGCGGTCAGTTTCCAACTAACAAACCAGTTCAACCGGTCCCGCTCCGCGGGTCCATTTCATATCCGCGCAGATGGATCAGCACTAAGTTGCCCCGCCTCGGCAGTCGCACAAGCTTATCGAGGATGTACTGCGGGGCGCCTTCTTTGATCTCTACGCCGTACCCGTAAACCAGCCCGTCGTCGTTGGCGATCTCGTGTATCGTATACTCGATTTCATTTAGTTCATCGGGCGT
>NZ_JBVVPQ010000049.1:0-59726 GCF_055811695.1 Bradyrhizobium sp. MI1.3
CCTGATGATGATCCTCGCCCCGATCGGCGCCATGCTGGTGCAGATGGCGATCAGTCGTACGCGCGAATACGCCGCGGCCTATCGATTCAATCACAGCTGCCTCGGAGTACTGGATCGTCCGGTCAAGCCGGACGATGACAGCGGGGGCGCCGATAGCACCACAAGCCCGCTCGGTAGAATTTTCGCACTGCACAAGCCGCTCCCGCGATTGTATTTTTCCATGAGGTTCCCATGTGAGTGGCTCAGGTTTCTCCTGAGATTTCCCACCACAATAGCGAGCATCACATGTCCTTCCACGACGCCGTCGTTCCCGCCTATTTGCAAATGCTGAACAGCCTGACCGGCCTGCTCACGAAAGCCGAGGCGCATTGCGCGGCCAAGAAGGTCGATCCCGCCGTCCTGCTGGGCTCCCGCCTGTTTCCGGACATGCTGCCGCTCTCGAAGCAGATCCAGCTGGTCAGCGATTTTGCAGCCAAAGGCTGCGCCCGGCTGACCCATAGCGAAGTGCCCTCCACAGCAGACACCGAGACTAGCTTTGCCGAATTGAAGCAGCGGCTCGCCAAGACCATCGACTATGTGAAATCGTTCAAGCCCGAGCAGTTCGAGGGCGCCGACACCAAGGACGTCACCTTCCCGGCCGGTCCCGACAAATCCATCACCATGAAGGGCCAGCAATTCCTCAGCGCGTTCTCGCTGCCCAACTTCTATTTCCACGCCGCCACCGCCCACGGCCTTCTGCGCCACGCCGGCGTCGAGGTCGGCAAACGCGATTTCCTCGGCGCGAACTAATACCCGATGATTCAGGCGGCCGCGGCGGGAGATCGAATCTGCTGCCGCGGCTGAAATTGCACATGCTTTATGCTGCGTAGCCCCGCTGCGCATCTCGCCTGCAGTTTCCGTATGGCTCCTCCCTTGCGCTGATTGCCGCGATGCACAAGTGTTCCGGATCTCTCACCGCCTGGAAGCATTCTCATGAGCCGTTCGACCAAATTGTTTGAGACCTACAAGCTCGGCCCGATCACGCTGGCGAACCGTTTCGTGATGGCGCCGCTGACGCGCAACCGCGCCTTTCCCGCACCTTCGTACCGGGCGCGCTCGCCGCCGACTATTACGCCCAGCGTGCTTCTGCGGGGCTTCTGATCACCGAAGCGAGCCAGGTCTCGCAGCAGGGCCAAGGCTACCAGGACACCCCCGGCATCTATTCCAAGGAGCAGGTTGCCGGCTGGCGCAAGGTCACCGATCAGGTGCACCAGCGGGGCGGCAAGATCTTCATCCAGCTCTGGCATGTCGGCCGCATTTCGCATGTCGACCTTCAGGCCAATGGCGCAGCCCCGGTGGCACCGAGCGCGATCCGCGCCAAGGGCAAGACCTTCGTCAACGGCGGCTTCGCTGACGTCTCTGAGCCCCGTGCGCTCGAACTCTCCGAAATTCCAGGGATCATCGACGATTTCAAGCGCGCCACGAAGAATGCGCTCGAAGCCGGCTTCGACGGCGTCGAGATCCACGGCGCCAACGGCTATCTGCTCGAGCAGTTCGCCAAGGACGGCACCAACAAGCGTACTGACGCCTATGGCGGCTCGATCGAGAACCGCGCGCGACTGATGCTGGAAGTCTCCAGGGCCGTCGTGGCGGAGGCCGGAGCCGATCGTACCGGCATCCGCATCTCGCCGGTGACGCCTGCCAACGACATCTCGGATTCGAACCCGCAAGCCCTGTACGACCATATCGTCGATGGTCTCGCGGCGCTGAAGCTCGTCTATCTCCATGTCGTCGAGGGCGCCACCGGCGGTCCGCGCGACATCGCGCCGTTCGACTATGCGGGCGTGCGCAAGCGCTTCCCCGGCGCCTACATCGCCAACAACGGCTATGATTTCGATCTCGCCGCCAAGGTGCTGGACGCGAACGCGGCTGATCTCATCGCCTTCGGCAAGCCTTTCATCTCCAACCCCGATCTGGTCGAGCGCCTGAAGGCGGGCGCGACGCTGAACGATTGGGACAAGAACACGTTCTACGGCGGCGGCGCCAAGGGCTACACGGATTACCCGACGCTGGCGGCTGAGCCGGCTGAGTAAGGCGTCGTCGTCGCTCCACCCTCCGTCATTGCGAGGAGCGAAGCGACGAAGCAATCCAGACTACCTCCGTGGGAAGACTCTGGATTGCTTCGCTTCGCTCGCAATGACGTTGTGGAAGCAAAATCCACGACAATAAAAAGAAAGAGGCCGGGATTGCTCCCGGCCTTTCGTCGTTATGTTGAAGTGCCTTACTGCAGCGAAGCGCGCTTCGGGGGCTGTGCCGGCCACGACTTGATCAGGGTGTCGTAGTCGACCGTCTCGCCCTTCGGCTTCTCGTTGGCGAGCTTGCGCTGCGGGGCGATCGTGCCGTCCTTCTGGGCCTTGGCGAACCAGTACTCGGCCGTCTCCTTCTTGTGCAGCTTCGGACCGCAGGCGCCCTGCACGCCGGACTTCTCCAGACGCTCCATGACGGAGTCCTGGGCGGCGGCAAGGGAGTCCATCGCGGCTTGCGGCGTCTTCGTACCGGACGACGCATCGCCGATATTCTGCCACCACAGCTGCGCCAGCTTCGGATAGTCGGGCACGTTGTTGCCGGTCGGGGTCCACTGCACGCGCGCGGGCGAGCGGTAGAACTCGATCAGGCCGCCGAGCTTCGGCGCACGCTCGGTGAACGACTTGTCCCAGATGTCGGATTCACGAATGAACGTGAGACCGACATGGCTCTTCTTCAAGCTGACCGTCTTGGAGACGATGAACTGAAGATAGAGCCAGGCCGCCTTGCGGCGGTCAGCGGGAGTCGACTTCAGCAGCGTCGCCGAGCCCGCGTCCTGGTAGCCGAGCTTCATGCCTTCCTTCCAGTACGAACCGTGCGGCGACGGAGCCATACGCCATTTCGGCGTACCGTCCGCGTTCATCACGGCGATGCCCGGCTTCACCATGTCGGCGGTGAAGGCGGTGTACCAGAACATCTGCTGGGCGATATTGCCCTGCGCCGGCACCGGACCGGATTCGGAGAAGGTCATGCCCTGGGCCTGCGGCGGAGCATACTTCTTCATCCACTCGAGGTACTTGGTGATCGAGTAGACCGCGGCCGGACCGTTGGTGTCGCCACCACGCTCCACCGAGGAGCCGACCGGACGGCAGCCTTCCATGCGGATGCCCCATTCGTCGACGGGCAGACCGTTCGGGATGCCCTTGTCGCCGTTACCGGCCATCGACAGCCAGGCGTCGGTGAAACGCCATCCGAGCGACGGGTCCTTCTTGCCATAGTCCATATGGCCGTAGACCTTGACGCCGTTGATCTCCTTTATGTCGTTGGTGAAGAACTCGGCGATGTCTTCATAGGCCGACCAGTTCACCGGCACGCCGAGCTCGTAGCCGTACTTGGCCTTGAACTTGGCCTTGTAGTCGGGGTTGGTGAACCAGTCGTAGCGGAACCAGTAGAGGTTCGCGAACTGCTGGTCGGGCAGCTGATAGAGCTTGCCGTCCGGCGCCGTGCCGAACGACTTGCCGATGAAGTCGTTGACGTCGAGCATGGGATCGGTGACGTCCTTGCCCTCGCCGGTCATGTAATCCGACAGCGCGATGGTCTGGCCGTAGCGGAAGTGCGTGCCGATCAGGTCCGAATCGTTGATCCAGCCGTCGTACACGTTCTTGCCGGACTGCATCTGGGTCTGCAGCTTCTCGACCACGTCACCTTCCTGGATGATGTCGTGCTTGAGCTTGATGCCGGTGAGCTCGGAGAACGCCTTGGCCAGCGTCTGCGACTCGTATTCGTGGGTCGTGATGGTCTCGGAGACCACGTTGATCTCCATGCCCTTGAAGGGCTCGGCGGCCTTGGCGAACCACTCCAGCTCCTTCTTCTGCTCGTCTTTCGACAGCGTCGAGGGCTGGAATTCCGCGATCCACTTCTGGATCGCGGCGTCGTCGGCGGCGCGCACCGGCGCCGAGACGGCCAACGACACCGCGACCATGGCGGCGACGCTGGACATCGTCAGAAAGCTATTCTTGGTCAATGGACGTTCCCTTCTCCTAAACTGCCGCATGTTATTCCTCCGTTGCAGCGACAAACTTTTTACAGGCCCGGGTTGGTCCCGGATCTGGCCGTTCCTTCGCGGGCTAGACCGTGCGGAAAATGAGTACGGCCGTGGCCAGCGAAATTCCTGATGCGATCCAAAGGCGCGAAATTTCAACTCCGTCCTCGCCGATCGGCAGCGTGGCGAGGGCGTCGGTGCCGGCGAAGGCGATCCACAGCAAGTGGATGACCGCTGCCGTGATGAGGGAGATGAACAGACGGTCGCCCCGCGTGGTCGGGATGCGCAGCACGCCGACGCGTTCGGCTTCGGGATAGGCCACCCCGAGCCAGGTCATCACGGCCAGCGTACAGGCGAGCGCCACAAAGAAGATCGCCGTCGGCGGCGTCCAGGCCATCCATGCAATAGCTTCCATTGATGCCTCCCTAAACCCGACCGAGCGCGAAACCGCTCGCGATGTAGTTCCGAACGAACCAGATCACGAGCGCGCCCGGGATGATCGTCAGCACGCCGGCCGCAGCCAGCAGGCCCCAGTCCATGCCCGCGGCCGACACCGTGCGCGTCATGATCGCCGCGATCGGCTTGGCCTGCACCGAGGTCAGCGTGCGCGCGAGCAGCAGCTCGACCCAGGAGAACATGAAGCAGAAGAAGGCGGCAACGCCGATGCCGCTCGCAATCAACGGCACCAGAATCTTGATGAAGAAGCGCGGGAAGGAATAGCCGTCGAGGAAGGCGGTCTCGTCGATCTCGCGCGGCACGCCGGAGACGAAGCCTTCCAGGATCCACACCGCCAGCGGGACGTTGAAGATGCAGTGCGCCAGCGCGACCGCCCAGGGCGTATCGAACAGGCCGATCGCCGAATAGAGATTGAAGAACGGCAGCGCATAGACCGCGGCCGGCGCCATGCGGTTCGACAGCAGCCAGAAGAACAGATGCTTGTCGCCGAGGAAGCGGTAGCGCGAAAACGCGTAGGCTGCCGGCAGCGCCACCGAGATCGAGATGATGGTGTTGAGGACGACATATTCCAGCGAGTTGATATAGCCGGAATACCAGCTCTCGTCGGTGAAGATGCGCTTGTAGTGCTGGAGCGTCGGCGCGTGTGGCCACAGCGTCATCGTCGAGACGATCTCGGCGTTGGTCTTGAAGCTCATGTTGACGAGCCAGTAGATCGGCAACAGCAGGAAGATCAAAAACAGCGCCATGATGAGACGACGGCCGGGGATCGAATGCATCACACGGCTCCTTCATGCGATTTCCGGTCGGCGCCGCCATTGGTCATGACGGTGTAGAAGATCCAGCAGACGATCAGGATGATGAGGTTGTAGACCAGCGACAGCGCGGCGGCCTTGCCGAGATCGAACTGGCCGAGCGCGATCTTGACCAGCTCGATCGACACGAAGGTCGTCGAGTTGCCGGGCCCACCACCCGTCACCACGAACGGTTCGGTGTAGATCATGAAACTGTCCATGAAGCGCAGCAGCACCGCGATCAGCAGCACACGATTCATCTTCGGCAGCTGGATCGCCTTGAACACCGCCCAGCGGGAGGCGCCATCGATCTGCGCCGCCTGATAATAGGCTTCGGGGATCGACTTCAGGCCGGCGTAGCACAGCAGCGCGACCAGGCTGGTCCAGTGCCAGACATCCATCACGATGACGGTGACCCAGGCGTCGATATCGTTGGAGACGTAATTATAATCGATGCCAATGGCATTGAGGACATAACCGAGCAGGCCGATGTCGGGGCGGCCGAAGATCTGCCAGATCGTGCCGACCACGTTCCACGGGATCAGCAGCGGCAGCGCCAGGATGACGAGGCAGGCCGCAACCGTCCACCCCTGTCGCGGCATCGACAGCGCGACGACGATGCCGAGCGGCACCTCGATCGCGAGGATCACCAGCGAGAAGAACAGATTGCGCCCGAGCGAAGCCAGGAAGCGGCCGCCGAGATCGGTCGAGGGATCGAGCAATTCCTTGAACCAGCCGACACCGTTCCAGAAGAACTGGTTGTTGCCGAAGGTGTCCTGCATCGAATAGTTCACCACCGTCATCAACGGCAGCACCGCCGAGAAGGCGACGACCAGGAACACCGGCAGCACCAGGAACCAGGCTTTTTGGTTGACGGTCTTGTCCATCAGGCGGCTCCCTCCACCAGAAGGCTGTCGGCATAGACGTGGACGTGCGACGGGTCGAATTTCAGGCCGGCCGTGCCATCCGGGCTGGTGAAGCCGGCCGGCGCGCGGGCCGCGAGTTTTGCGTCGCCGAGCCTCGCACGCGCGAAACGGATGCGCCCGAGGTCGTCGACGCGTTCGATCTTTGCACTGAGCAGGCCAGGCGCAGGCGCGACAGCCTCGACGAATTCCGGACGGACGCCGATCTCGATCTTCGCGCTTGGCGGAAGGCTGTCGTAGCTGCGATTGAGCGCGATGACGTGACCGCCGATCCTGGCCTCGCGGCCCCTTACCTCGGCCGGCAAAATGTTCATGCCGGGCGAGCCAATGAAATAGCCGACGAAGGTGTGCGCCGGCTTGTCGAACAACTCGGCCGGCGTGCCGCTCTGCACCACGCGGCCGTCATGCATGACCACCACGGTGTCGGCGAAGGTCAGCGCTTCGGTCTGGTCGTGGGTGACGTAGATCATCGTCAGGTCGAGCTCGCGATGCAGCGCCTTCAGCTTGGAGCGGAGCTGCCATTTCAGCTCGGGGTCGATCACGGTGAGCGGCTCGTCGAACAGCACCGCGGCGACGTCCGAGCGGACCAGGCCGCGACCGAGCGAGATCTTCTGCTTGGCGTCAGCCGTGAGCCGCGTCGCCTTGCGGTTCAGATAGGGATCGAGGTCGAGCAGGCGGCCGATCTCGGCGACGCGCTTGTCGATCTCGGCCTTCGGTACACCGCGGTTCTTCAGAGGGAACGCCAAATTCTGCCCCACCGTCATTGTGTCGTAGATCACCGGAAACTGGAACACCTGGGCGATGTTGCGCTTCTGGGTTGACAGCGGTGTGATGTCCTCGCCGTCGAACAGGATTTTCCCGCGCGACGGGGTGATGATGCCCGAGATGACGTTGAGCAGCGTGGTCTTGCCGCAGCCGGACGGCCCGAGCAGCGCGTAGGCGCCGCCCTGTCGCCAGGTCATCGTGACAGGCTTGAGAGCAAAGCTGTCCTGCGGCGCATCATTGCCACCGTAGGAGTGCGCGAGATCGACGAGGTCAATGCGGGCCATGTCGCATCCCCCTCAAGCTTGTTTCTTTGACGCGTTTTCTTCACGCGAACCGCTCGGCACTTCGCTTGAAAACGCTATGGGACCGGGCGCTGCGACCAGGCGGTCGCCAGCGTCGAACACGAAAACGTCGTTGGGATCAAGCACGGCATCGATGGTCTGCCCGGGCTCGAACTCGTGCACGCCGTGCAACACCGCCACCCAGTTCGATCCGTCGCGGGTCAGATGCACGAAACTCTCCGAACCGGTGATCTCGGTCACCGTTACCGTGGCATGGAAGGCGTGGCGGTCGGTCTCGCCATTGGCAAGCGCGAGCTGATGGGCACGAAATCCGACGCGATAGGCGCCGTCCGCGAGCGAGGAATAGAGACCGGACGCCGGCGCGGCAATGCCGCCCGCATATTGCACCGAGCCGTTCTTTTTCTCGATGCCGACGAGATTGAGCGGCGGATCGGAGAACACCTGCGCGACGCGCAAGGTCTGCGGCCGCCGGTAGACGTTTGGCGTCTCGCCGATCTGGAGCGCCTTCCCCTCCCACATGCACACCGTGTTGCCGCCGAGCAGCAGCGCCTCGGTCGGCTCCGTGGTGGCATAAACGAAGATCGCACCGGACGCCTCGAAGATGCGCGGCAGCTCGGTGCGCAGCTCCTCGCGCAGCTTGTAGTCGAGATTGGCGAGCGGCTCGTCGAGCAGCACGAGGTCGGCGCCCTTCACCAGCGCGCGCGCCATCGCGGTTCGCTGCTGCTGGCCGCCGGAAAGCTGGAGCGGCGTGCGCTTCAGGAACGGCTCGAGCCTGAGCAGCCGGGCGGCTTCCGCGACCCGCGCCTCGATCTCGGCGCGCGGCTTGCCCTGCACGCGCAAGGGCGAAGCGATGTTCTCGTAGACCGACAGCGAGGGGTAGTTGATGAACTGCTGATAGACCATGGCGACCGAGCGCTGGCGCACGTCGACGCCGGTGACGTCCTTGCCGTTGACCAGCAGCTTGCCCGATGTCGGCTTGTCCAGGCCAGCGAGCAGCCGCATGATCGAGGTCTTGCCCGACAGCGTCGGCCCGAGCAGCACGTTGAGCGTGCCGCTCTCGAGCGTCAGCGAGACGTCGCGAATGTGCTCGATACCGTCGACAGTCCGGGTTACGTGATCGAGTGCCACTGTCATGAGCGTCCTCCCGCTTCCAGCAGGGGACTTTGCTGCACGGCGTGGGTCCTGATCCAGTCATCAAGCGCCGCGATCTCCTCGGCACTTAGTCGCAGGCCGAGCTTGGAACGGCGCCAGACGACGTCGTCGGCGGTGACGGCCCATTCGTTGGCCATGAGATAGCGGACTTCGCGCTCGCTCAGCGTCGCACCGAAGGCCTGGCCGAGATCGGCCGCCGATTTCGCATCGCCAAGCAGCTTGATCGCCCTCGTGCCATAGGCGCGTGCGAGGCGCCGCGCATGCTCGTGGCTGAGGAAAGGATAGCCGCGCTGAAGCTCGGCGATCAGGCCGTCGACATCGGACACGCCCATGTCGCCGCCGGGCAGCGGCCATTTGCCGGTCCAGCCTTCGCGCGCTTTCGCACTGCGAAGATAGGGCGCGAGCCGCTCCAGCGCCTCCTCGGCGAGGCGGCGGTAGGTCGTGATCTTGCCGCCATAGATCGACAGCAGCGGCACGCCGCCGGGCGTGTCGAGCTCGAACACATAGTCGCGCGTCGCGGCCTTGGCTTCGCTGGCGCCGTCATCATAGAGCGGACGCACGCCGGAATAGGTCCAGACCACGTCATCGGGCGTGACAGGCTTGGCCAGATATTCGCTTGCCGCCGTGCAGAGATACTGGATCTCCTCGGCCGTCGCCTTCACCTTGGCGGGATCGCCGTCATAGTCGCGGTCGGTGGTGCCGATCAGCGTGAAATCGTCCTGATAGGGAATGACGAAGATGATGCGGCCGTCGGCATTCTGGAACATGTAGGCACGGTCATGGTCGTAGAGTTTCTTTACGACGATGTGCGAGCCCTGCACCAGGCGCACCTTGGCTTTCGCGTTGACGCCGGCGCCGCGGCCGAGCACATCCTCGACCCAGGGCCCGCCGGCATTGACCAGCGCACGGGCCCGGATCGACGAGCGCGCGCCGGTCAGCGTGTCGATCATGCTGACGGTCCAGATGCCGTCGGTCTGTTTAATATCGGTTGCGCGGGTCCGGGTACGGATCTCGGCGCCCTTGTCGGCGGCATCGCGCGCGTTGAGTACGACGAGACGGGCGTCGTCGACGAAGCAGTCGGAATATTCGAACGCGCGGCGGTAGCGGTTCGGGATCAGCGGGCGGCCGACCTCGTCGCGCCCAAGGTCGACCGAGCGCGTCGCCGGCAGCAGATGACGGCCGCCGATGTGGTCATAGAGGAAGAGGCCGAGGCGCAGCAGCCAGGCTGGCCTTAAGCCCGCATGGTGCGGCAAAACGAAACGCAGGGGGCGAATGATGTGAGGCGCGATCCCCCAGAGAATCTCGCGCTCGATCAGCGCCTCGCGGACCAGCCGGAACTCGTAATATTCGAGATAGCGCAGGCCGCCATGCACCAGCTTGGTCGACCAGGACGAGGTCCCGCTCGCCAGATCGTTCATTTCGCACAGGAAAACCGTGTTGCCGCGGCCCACCGCGTCGCGCGCGATGCCGCAGCCGTTAACACCGCCTCCAATAATGGCGAGGTCGAAAATCCGCTCCAACAGACGCATCCCCCGGCGACCGCCCGTTCAATCGAGCGGTTACTTTCGCTTTTGATTAGATCACACCAGAAAACGAAAGCAAGATGAAAGAGGGGAGAAAGGAAGTGAAAGCGGAACTTTCGAGTGGGCATATGGGTGTGGAAATGGGCAGTTCGGGACGGGATTCGCGCAGCATTATTGCTCTTGAATAGTCGTCGACGACCATTATTAGTTACGATAGTCATATTGGTCTTTATCTGCATGACAGAACACAGCACTGCACCAGACTCACCGGCGACTGACTCGTGGACGCTTGCCAACGCCAAGGCCCGGCTCTCCGAGGTGATCGACCGTGCCCAAGCCGGCCCGCAAATCATCACCCGACACGGCAAGCCCAATGCGGTGATCGTTTCCGCCGAGGAATGGGCGCGCAAGACGGCGCGCAAAGGAACCTTGGCCGAATTCCTGCTGGCTTCGCCGCTGCGCAGCGCCGACCTCGAGCTTGAACGCGTGCACGACGAGACGCCGTGAATCTACTGCTCGACACCAACGTGTTGTCGGAGGTCCAGAGGCCGGCCCCTTCGCCGAAAGTCTTGTCATGGCTTGATACGATCGACGAGGATCGTGCGTTCATCAGCGTGGCATCGATCGCCGAGCTTCGCCGCGGCATCGCATTGCTGGAGGACGGCCGTCGGCGCGCAGCATTGGCCGCCTGGCTTGCCCACGATCTGCCGGAGCGTTTTGCCGGGCGCACCCTGCCGATCGACCACGCGGTGGCGGAACGCTGGGGTGACCTCATGGCTCAGAGCCGCAGAAGCGGCGTCGCATTGTCTGTCATGGACGGCTTCTTTGCCGCGACCGCGCTCGCGAACAACCTCATGCTCGTCACACGCAAAGTGAAGGATTTCGCGGTATTCGGCGTGCGGCTGCTGAACCCGTGGGACGACCCATAGTCCTACCTCAGCCGCACCACCGGCGCCGATTCAGGTGCTGCATCCTGCACATCGGCCTGAGCCTCATCGACATCCGCCCCCTTCGGCATCGCCGCCATCACCTCGATGCCCTTGCCGTGGCAGATGGTGGCGAGGCGCTCAGGCAATTCCTGGTCGGTGACGAAGGTCTGGATCTGGCTGATATGGGCGATGCGCACCGGCGCGCTGCGGCGGAGTTTGGTTGAATCGGCGACCAGCATGACGCTGCGGGCATTGGCGATGATGGCCTGCGCCACCTGCACCTCGCGATAGTCGAAGTCGAGCAGCGCGCCCTCCTCGTCGATCGCGGACGCGCCGATGATGGCGTAGTCGACCTTGAACTGGCCGATCAGCTGCGTCGCGGTCGAGCCGACCACCGCACCGTCGGCGCGTCGTACCGTGCCGCCGGCGACCACCACCTCAATGCGAGGATGGCGGTAGAGCAGCATGGCGACGTTCAGATTGTTGGTGATGACGAGGAGGTCCTCGTGCGAGGTCAGCGCGCTCGCCACCTCCTCGGTCGTGGTGCCGATGTTGATGAAGAGCGAGCAGCCGTTCGGGATCAGCGAGGCGGCCGCGGCTCCAATCGCCTTCTTCTCGTCGGCGGCGACGAAGCGCCGCGCCTCATAAGCGAGGTTTTCCACGCCGGAGGCGATGATGGCGCCGCCATGGATGCGGGTCAGCGAGCGGCGCTCGCAGAGATCGTTGAGATCCTTGCGGATGGTCTGCGCCGAGACCTCGAACCGGCGCGCCAGCTCCTCGACCATGACGCGGCCCGAGGCGCGCGCGATGTTGAGGATTTCGGCTTGGCGATGGGTCAGTCCGGTCACGGCGATGGCCTCAAGTCAGGAAGCTGCATGGTGCGGCGGTTCGCGCGTTCGGTCAATGCGCGCGCCGATCACGGTTAACGGACGAGGTCTTCACCACGCCATCGCAGCGGCGAGGCGCGCGAGCAGGTCCGGGTCGTCGAAGGCGCTGGCGGAAGCGATGGCCCCGGCGGCGACGAGATCAGTATGGCTGAGGCTGGTCCGGATGCCGATGGTCGGAATGCCGGCCGCCGCGGCCGATTGCACGCCGGTGCGGGAGTCCTCGAACGCGATCGAGGCCATCGCGCTGGCGCCGGTAAAGCGCAACCCTTCCTGATAAGGCAGCGGATGCGGCTTTCCGTGCAACAGCTCGGCGCCGATCACGAGCGCCTTGAAACGGTGCGTGATGCCGAGGCCGGACAGCAGCAGCTCCGCATTGAGTCGCGGGGCGTTGGTCACGGCAACCATGGGAATACCGGCCGCATCCGCCCTGTCGAGCAGCGCCATCAGGCCCGGCAGCGGTTCGATCTGCCCGGCGACGAGTTCGCGGAAGACTTCCTCCTTCTCATCGAGGATCAAGGCACGCCGTTCCGGCGCCTCGTCGGGCAGAAAGCGCTCGCCGATCGCTATATTCGCGAAGCCTTGCAGCTCCCTGGAGAAGCGCGCGTGATCGAAGACATGGCCGCGAGGGCCGAGCACCTGGTTGAAGGCCTTCAGGTGCAGCGGATCGGTGTTGGCGAGCGTACCGTCGATGTCGAACAGCAACGCCCTGCCGATAGCCTCGATCATGTCCGTACTTTCCCGATATATGACGCATCAATACGAAAGCCGTATCAATACAGCGCCAATCGCGCAATGACGCACGTGCATGACCACCACGCGACACTCGACAAAGTCGCGCGCGGCTGCAACACTCCATGCAAGATCAAAAAGGAGGAAACGATGACAATCAACCGACGCGATCTGGCTCTCTCGACTCTTGCAGTCCCAGCTCTTGCCGTCTCCACTCTTGCAGTTTCAGCGCTCACAACACCGGTGCTGGCGGCCACGGCGGACGAGGAAGCCGTGGCGAAGAAGGTCGAGGCCTTCCGTCTCGCCCAGATCGCGGCCGATCCCAAGGCGCTCGGCGCGCTCTGCGCCGACGAAGTGAGCTACAGCCATTCCAGCGGCAAGGTCGAGGACAAGGCGACCTTCATCGCCAACGCCACCGACGGCAAGTCCAAATTCCTGTCGATCGAGTACAAGGACCCGACCATCAAGGTCGTCGGCCCGGCTGCGATCGTGCGCTTCCACTGGGTGGCGGAACAGGAGATGGCGGCCGATGGGAAAAAAGTGCCGACCAACCTTCACATCCTGATGAACTGGCAGAAGCAGGGCGACGACTGGAAGCTGCTCTCGCGGGCGGCGACGAAGTTGTGATTGAAGGTGTCATTCCGGGACGCGCCGAAAGGCGCGGACCCGGAATCCATTCGTCGACGTTCTCTGCGGCAAAATGGATTCCGGGCTCACGCTACGCCTGCCCCGGAATGACAGCTGCGCTTACGCCGCTTCCTTCACGTCACCGTTAACCAGCTTGCGCGCGGCGCGCTCGGCTTCGCGGGCGTTGCGGAAGAGCTGGCCTTCGAGACGGTTAAAGCGGTTGGATGAGGCGAAAAAGCAATAGCCTCCCTGGGAACGAACGACGATACCTGCGGTCTGCGAATCGACTTCGATGATGTAGCTGTCCGGCATGGTCCGTGGATTCCTCAGTGCGGGCAAATAACGGCAGTTCTGCCCAAAGGTTCCTGGGCATTTTGACGCCGTTTCCACCCCGGATCGACACGGAATCGAGTACGCCGGGACCTCATCCGTTTTATGACTGGTTCTTGGCAAAGCCGCGGCGCCGTGACTCAGTCGCGCCGCGTTTGGCGGCGCCGCACTTGAGATGGGACGCAAAGTCGCGCGCGATTACGTCGCGATTGGTGGATCGTTTCTCTGGATCGTTTGCGGACGGCCGTCCTCGTCGATCGAGACGTAAGTGAAATTGCCGTCGGTCACCAGGATCGGCTGGAGCTCCCTGCGCCGTAGCGCCCAGGCTTCGAGATGCACGGTCATCGAGGTGCGGCCCACGCGGACGAGATTGGCATAGACCGAAACGAGATCGCCGACATAGACCGCCTTGCGGAAATTCATCGCCTCGATGGCGACGGTCACCGTGCGCGACTTCGCGACCTTTGACGCAAACACGCCGCCGCCGACGTCCATTTGGCTGAGCAACCAGCCGCCGAAGATGTCGCCGTTTGCGTTGGTGTCGGCCGGCATCGCCAGCGTACGGATGCAGAGATCGCCGCCCGGCCCGGCATTGGCTTGTTCGTTCATGCCGCTCTCACTTGAAGATTGCTCACTTGAAGATTGCTCACTTGAAATTATCCCAGCCCGGATCCGGCGCAAAGCGCTCGCCGAATCTCCCGGCCAGCGCGCGCAAGGTGGATACGACATGATCGACGCCACGCGTGCGCGCATAATTCAGCGGACCGCCACGGAACGGTGCATAACCGGTGCCGAAGATCATGGCGCCGTCGACCATGTCGGCGTCATCGACGATACCCTCGCGAAGCGCCGCAACGCAGACATTGGACATCGGCAGCACCAGGCGGTCGATCATCTGGTCGGTGACGCGCGGACCGGTCTCGGGCAACGGCGCCTTCTCGGCCTTGCCGTCGCGCCAGACGTAAAAACCCTTGCCGGTCTTGCGGCCGAGTTCGCCCTTGGCGACCTTCTCCCGCAGCCAGGCCGGCGTCGGCGGCAGCAGATCGCCGAACTTGCTACGCAGCATGTCGCCGACGTCGAGACAAATGTCGAGCCCGACCTGGTCGGCCAGTTCGATCGGTCCCATCGGCATGCCGAACTGCTCCGCGGCGGCGTCGATCAGGCGCTGGTCGATCTTCTCGTCCAGCATCACCATCGCTTCCAGCATGTAGGGCGTCAGCGCGCGGTTGACGAGGAAGCCCGGCGAGCTCTTCACCGATAACGGCAGCCGATCGATCGCGCCGACGAAAGCGAGTGCCTCCTTCAGCACCTGCGTATCGTTACCGTCATGGCTGACGACTTCGACCAGTTGCAACCGCGACACCGGATTGAAGAAGTGAAGGCCCACCAGCCGCTCCGGCCGCGCCAGCATGGTGCGCAAATCCTGGAGCGGAATGCTCGAGGTGTTGGTCGCGAGAATCGCGCCCTGCTTCATTCGCGGCTCGAGGCCGGCATAGACCTTCTGCTTGAGTTCGAGCTTCTCCGGGACAGCCTCGATGATGAGATCGGCGTTGCGGACGCCCTCCCCGTCCATGTCGGGGATCAGGCGATCGAGCGCCTCGCGCACCTCGGTCGGCTTGCGGATGATCTTGCCGTAAAGTTCGGCGGCGCGCTTGACCGCGCCCGCAATCGGCTCTGCCTTCATGTCGGCGAGCGAGACGCGCAGCCCCTGCCCGGCGCACCAGGCCGCGATGTCGCCGCCCATGGCGCCAGCGCCGATGACGTGGACATGCTTGATCGTGTTGCCGCTCCCGGCCGCTTTCTTCATCTGCTCGCGCAGGAAGAACACGCGGATCAAATTCTGCGCGGTCGGCGTCACCATCAGCTTGGCGAACGAGGCCTGCTCTGCCCTGAGCATCGCGGCCTTGCTGCCGCCATGGGTCTCCCAGAGATCGATCAGCGCGTAAGGCGCAGGATAATGTTCGCGGGACGCGGCCTTCGCCGCCTCCGATCGCATCCGCCTGGCCAGCAGCCCGCGCACCGGACCGAAATTCGCCGCACGCGTTAGAAGGCCTGGCCGCGCCCGCTTGAGCCGGCCGAACAGTGCGTCCCTGACCGCATTGCGAACGTGGCGCTCTTGCGTCACCGTGTCGACGAGGCCGAGCGATCTGGCGCGGCGGGCATCGATGGTGCGGCCGGTCAGCATCAAGGCCATCGACTGGGTCGGATTGACCAGCGCGGTGAAACGCGCGGTACCGCCGAGACCGGGATGCAAGCCCAGCATCATCTCGGGGAAGCCGAAGCGCGCGCCGTCGACGGCGATGCGCGATTGACAGGCGAGCGCTACCTCGAGCCCGCCGCCGAGGCAGAAGCCGTGGATGACCGCAACCGTCGGCAGCTTCAGCGCTTCCAGATGATCGACCACCGCATGGGCGGCGCGGATCCGCGTCTCCACCATCCCGGCATCGCCGGCGCCACGGAATTCGTTGACATCGGCGCCGGCAATGAAGCCGGACGGCTTTGCGGAGCGCATCACGAGGCCCGCCGGACGCTCAGTCTCGATCGCCGCGAGCACGGCGTCGAACTCCTCCATCACGTCGGCGGACAGCGTATTGGCGCTGGCATCGGCACGGTCGAACAGCAGCCAGGCGACGCCGTCGGCATCGCGCGTCAGCTTGAAGTTCTTGTAGGGACTGTCTGACGCCGGCTGGGGCCCGAGCGAGAGCATGCGATCGCCGAGCGCAGTCATGATCCTGGAATCCATGGTCACACCGCCTCGATCAGCATGGCACCGCCGAGCCCGCCGCCGATGCATTCGGTGGCAACGCCACGCCGCGTGCCGAGCCGCTTCATCGTGTTGACGAGATGCAGCACGATGCGATTGCCGGAGGTGCCGACGGGATGCCCAAGCGAGATAGCGCCGCCGTCGACATTGAGTTTTTCGCGGTCGATCTCGCCGGCGGCGCCGTCCAGCCCCAAAATCTCGCGGCAGAATTTGTCGTCATTCCAGGCGGCGAGACAGCCGAGCACTTGGGTGGCGAAGGCCTCGTTGAGCTCCCAGGTCTGGATGTCCTGGATGGTGAGATCGTTGCGCTTCAGTAGCGGCGTCACCGACATCACAGGACCAAGACCCATGATAGCAGGATCAAGTGCGGCCCAGTTGCTGTCGACGATGACAGCCTTCGGCGTCAGCTTGTACTTGGCGACCGCGTCGTCGGAAGCCAGGATCACCCAGGACGCGCCGTCGGTGATCTGCGAGGAATTGCCGGCAGTGACCTGGCCCCAGGGACGCTCGAACACCGGCCTCAGTTTCGCGAGCGTCTCGGCTGTCGAGTCCGGACGCACGCCATCATCATGGTCGAAGAATTTTCCGTCGCGGGAGAACGCGGTTTCGACTTCGCCCTTGAGAAAACCTTCCGCCTGCGCATGCGCGAGCCGGCGATGGCTCTCGGCGGCATAGGAATCGGACTGCGCGCGGGTGATGTCGAAGAGATGGCCGACGACTTCGGCGGTCTGGCCCATGTTCAGGTCGGTAATGGGATCGGTCAGCCCGCGCTCAAGGCCGATGATCGGCTTGAGATAGCGCGGCCGCAGCTTGAAGGCCGCGGCAAGCTTCGCGGCGACGCCCTTGGCGGTGGCGAGCCCGGCAAACCAGCGCACGCCGGAATTCGGCCACACCAGCGGCGCGTGGCTCAGGGCCTCGGTGCCGCCGGCGAGGATCATGTCGGCATGGCCCTCGCGGATGTAGCGATAGGCGGTGTCGATCGACTGCATGCCGGAGCCGCAATTGATCTGCACGGTAAAGGCGACCATGTCCTCGCCCATGCCGAGCCGGAGTGCTGCGACGCGGGCCGGGTTCATTTCGTCAGCGATCACGTTGACGCAGCCGAGGATGACCTGGTCGAAGGTATCAGGCGAAAACGGCTGGCGCGCCAGCAGCGGCCGGCCGCATTGCACGGCGAGATCGACCGGCGTGAACGGCCCCGGCCCCGAGCGCGCCTTCAGAAACGGCGTGCGGCTGCCGTCGACGATGAAAACCGGTCGTGCCATCAGCTCGCCGCCCTCTGTTCACCGAGTTCTTGGAAGAACTGATGCACGTCGCCGGTTTTCTTGTAAATCGGCGACAGCGCCTCCGGCGCAAAATCGTCGACCTCTATCACCTTTGTCACCGCTTCGCGGGCCGCGGCCAGCTGCTCGCCCTCGGCCTGCGTGATCACACCCTTGGCGACCGCATCCTTCCAGTCGCTCAGATGCGCCGCGCGCATGCGCCTGGCGATGGCGTCCGTGGCCGCGACCAGGTTGAACGCGCGCTCCAGCCGGGCGAAGCCGCCATCGTCATCGACATAAGCGAGATCGGGCGTGAGGCGGTCGCGCGCTGCCGACGGCTCCAGCACGAGGCTCGCGCATTGATGCACGACCCGGTCGGAGGGACCCAGCACGCGAGCGCCGAAGGGCTGGACCACGAACTTGAGGATGCCTGCGACGAAGCGGTTCGGCAGATTGGCGAGAATCTCAGCAAGCCGGTTTTCGATGGTCCGAAAGCCCGTCGCCATGCACCATTCGAGCGCGGCAAAATCCTCCTTCTGCCGGCCCTCGTCCTGCCAGCGTTTGAGCGCGGCAGAGAGCAGATACAGCTCGGACAGGATGTCGCCGAAGCGTGCCGACAGCATCTCCTTGCGCTTGAGCGCGCCGCCGAGCGTCAGCAGCGCCATATCGGCGCAGAGGGCAAAGGCCGCCGAGTAGCGCGAGAGCTGACGATAGAAGGGCCTGGCGTCACCCGCATCGGGTGCAAGCGCGAAGACACCAAAGCTCCAGCTCCGGCCGAACGCGCGCAAGAGTGTCTCGAAGCTGTGGCCGACATGCTTCCAGAACACCTTGTCGAAGGCGGTGAGCCCGCGCTCGCGATCGGCATCGGCAAGCGCATTCATCTCGTCGAGCAAATAGGGATGGGCGCGGATGGCGCCCTGTCCGAACACGATGAGATTACGGGTGAGGATATTGGCGCCCTCGACGGTGATGCCGACGGGGACGGCACGGTGGAGATTGCCGAGATAGTTTTGCGGACCGTCGATCACGGCCTTGCCGCCATGGATGTCCATGGCGTCGTCGACCGCGGTGCGCATCCGCTCGGTTGCGTGCAGCTTCATGATGCCCGAGATGACGGCGGGATGGATGCCGGCATTCAGCGCGGCGCAGGTCAACCGTCGCGCCGCGTCGAGCTGATAGGCGGTCGCGACGATGCGCGCGAGCGGCTCCTCGACGCCCTCGAACTTGGAGATGGAAATGCCGAACTGCTCGCGGATGCGGGCATAGGCGCCGGTGGTGCGCGCGGCATAGGCGGCGCCGGCGGCGGAGAGCGACGGCAACGAGATGCCGCGGCCGGCGGCGAGCGCCGTCATCAGCATCTTCCAGCCCTGCCCCAGCCGCGCCTGGCCCCCGATGACGTAATCGAGCGGAATGAAAACGTCGCGGCCCCAATTCGGGCCGTTCTGGAACACCTGCATCGACGGCAGATGGCGTTTGCCGATTTCCACGCCGGGAAGGTTGGTCGGGATCAGCGCCACGCTGATGCCGAGCTCTTCCTGATCGCCGACGAGATGATCGGGGTCATAGGCCTTGAAGGCGAGGCCAAGCAGCGTCGCGACGGGACCGAGCGTGATGTAGCGCTTGTGCCAGTTGAGCTTCAGGCCCAGCACCTCCTGGCCCTCGAAGGTGCCCTTGCAGATGATGCCGGTGTCGACCATCGAGGCGGCGTCGGAGCCGGCCTCCGGGCTGGTGAGGCCGAAGCAGGGAATGTCGCGGCCGTCGGCAAGACGCGGCAGCCAGCGCTGCTGCTGCTCCTTGGTGCCGAAGTGCATCAGGAGTTCGCCGGGGCCGAGCGAGTTCGGCACCATCACCGTCACCGCGGCGGCAATCGAGCGGGTCGAGATCTTGCGCACCACTTCCGAATGCGCATATGGCGAGAAGCCGAGGCCGCCGAACTCCTTCGGAATGATCATGCCGAAGAATTTCTCGCGCTTGATGAAGTGCCACACGTCGGGCGGCAGGTCGCGCCATTCCCAAAAGATCTTCCACTCGTCGAGCAAGGCGCAGAGCTCATCGACCGGGCCGTTGAGGAAGGCCTGCTCCTCTTCGGTCAGCGTTGCCTGCGGAATCTTCAGCAGCTTCGACCAATCAGGGTTGCCGGTGAAGAGATCGGCGTCCCACCAGACGTCGCCGGCCTCCAGCGCCTCGCGCTCGGTGTCCGACATCGCCGGCAGCACGCCGCGCGCCCAGGAGAAGATCGGCTTGGTCAGGGTGTCGCGGCGGAAGCTCATGGCGGACCTCATGCATCGGCGCGGTGATGGGCATTTTAGCGGAAAGTGGCCGGCGGAGGTGAACACTTCACCTGCGAAAAGACGCGAATTGACGCGGCCGGGCAGCCGCCCAAGGGCCATAACGGCCGAGGCGTGGTGGCAGTTCCGGGAGGGATGTCATTCCCGGGCGCGCGAAGCGCGAGCCCGGAATCCATGGTGCGGCAGCGCTGGTCCATGAATGGATTCCAGGTTCGCGCCTAACGGCGCGCTCCGGAATGACGGGATGGAGAGAGAGGCGCCTAATCCGGCCGCACCATCTCGAACATGTTTTCCGGCTTGATCTCGAAATAATCCCCGCTGCGGCCGGCCCGGACGATCGGGCGGGCGGCGGCGGTCTGGTAGACGCCGTCCTTGATCATGGCCTTGTCGATGTGGACGGCAACGACCTCGCCGAGCGTCAGCCAGGCATTGGCTTCCTTGCCGTTGGCGCCCTTGAGCCGGACGATGTCGGACACCTTGCACTCGAAGGCGACGGGACTCTCGCCGACGCGCGGCACGTTGACGAGCCTGCCGGGCACAGCGGTGAGGCCGGCAACCTCGAACTCGTCGACCTCAGGGCCGACGTGCGCGGCAGTCGCGTTCATGTGCCTGGCCAGGTCCATGGTGGCCAGATTCCAGACGAACTCGCCGGTCTGCTGGATATTCTCGACCGTGTCCTTCCAGTTGGTGGAGGAGAAGCCGATGATCGGAGGCACATAGCAGAATGCGTTGAAGAAGCTGTAGGGCGCGAGGTTGACGTGGCCCTTGGTGTCGCGCGACGAAATCCAGCCGATCGGCCGCGGCGCGACGATGGCGTTGAAGGGATCGTGCTTGAGGCCGTGGCCCTTGGCGGGCTCGTAGAAGTGCAGGTCTTTGTCGGTCACGCGCTGTTTTCCTGGTCCTTGTAGCCCGGATGGAGCGAAGCGTAATCCGGGGCCGCAGCACAACGCTGAACCATCCCGGATTGCGCTTTGCTCCATCCGGGCTACGTCGGCCTGCTTATAGGAGGAAATCCGTCGCCGCGTCAGTGGCGCGGGGACAATCCCGCGATGACGAAATCGATCATCTGGTCGATCGTCGGGCCCGGCTTCGTGGCGCACTGGGCGATCATCTGGGGGTGGAAAAAACGCATCATCGCGGTGCAGGCGCAGAGCGCGGCCAGTTGCAGGTCCGGCGCCTCGAACTCGCCGGACGCCACGCCTTGCGCGATCATCTGGCCGATGACCCCGGCAATACACTCCATGTGGTTGACGCAGACGTCCCAGTCCTCCTGCATCGCGATCTCGACCATCTCGTGCAGCTTATTGTCGCCGACATAGCGTTCGGTGTTCATGCGATTGATGGTGGTGAGCAGCTCGCGGAAGCGCGGCGTTACCGGACCGGGCCTCGCCACGATCCGCTGCGCTTCCAGCTCGACCTCGCCCATCAGTGAGCGGGCCACCGCCTGATGAATCGCCTTCTTCGATTCGAAGAAGCGATAGACGTTGGCGGGGCTCATCTTGAGCTCCTTGGCGATGTCCCCGACCGTGGTCTTGAGATAGCCGATCTGGCGGAACAGCCGCTCGGCCACCTCGAGAATACGATCCCGGGTGTCGCCTTCGATATGTTCCGAAACCAGTGTCATCTGTCAGGACTCATCAATCAGCAGTTCATCTTCACTTATTCAGCCGCCTCAGCAAGCGGAATTGCGTTCTGGTCATCGCTCCCATGCTGCGGCGCGGCAGGTTGCTCGGGGGTGCCCGCCTCGTCCAGGCTCTTGCGGAACCAGAGGGCGTAGAGGCCCGGCAGGTACAGCAGCGTGAGGAAGGTCGCAACGAACAATCCGCCCATGATGGTGATCGCCATCGGCCCCCAGAACGCCGAGCGCGACAGCGGGATCATGGCGAGGATGGCGGCAAGCGCCGTCAGCACCACCGGACGGGCCCGGCGGACAGTCGCCTCCACGATCGCCTCACGGCGGGTCAGGCCATGCGAAACGTCGGTCTCGATCTGATCCACGAGGATGACCGCGTTACGCATGATCATGCCGGCAAGCGCGATCAGGCCGAGCAGCGCCACGAAGCCGAACGGGGCGTTGGCGAGGTTGAGCCCGAAGGAGGCGCCGACAATGCCGAGCGGTGCGGTCAGGAACACCAGGATCAGGCGCGAGAAGCTCTGCAGCTGGAACATCAGCAGCGTCAGCATCACCATGACCATCAGCGGGAAGAGAATGAAGATCGAGGCGTTGCCCTTGGCGGATTCCTCGAACGCGCCGCCCGCCTCGATGCGGTAGGCCGGCTCGAGGTTGTCCTTGATTGCCTTCAGCTTCGGCGCGATCTGGCCGGTGACGTCGGGCGCCTGCACGCCGTCGACGACGTCGGAACGCACGGTGATCGCCATGTCGCGGTTACGCCGCCACATGATCGGCTCCTCGTGGGCATACTCGATCTTGGCGATCTGCTGCAGCGGCACGGCCACGCCGTTACGCGAGGTGATGGTGAGATCGCCGACAGCGCCGAGGTCGAGCCGTTCGGACGAGACGGCGCGCGCGACCACGCCGACCTTCTCGATGCCGTCGCGCACGGTCGTCACCTGTGAGCCCGAGATCAGCATCGACAGCGCCTGCGACACGTCCTGCGGGGTCAGCCCCATGGCGCGGGCGCGATCCTGGTCGACGACGAGCTTGAGGTAAGGGGACTGCTCGTTCCAGTCGAGCTGGACATCCTTGACACTCTTGTTCTGCCGCATGACGTCGCGGACCTGGTAGGCGATCTCGCGCACCTTGTTGGCATCGGGGCCGATGACGCGAAACTGCACGGGGAAGCCAACGGGGGGACCGAAATTGAAGCGGTCGACGCGCACGCGGGCCTCGTTGAGCGCGCCGTCGGCAACGGCGTTTTCAAGCTTGGCCTTGATGCGCTCGCGCGCCTCGACGCCCTTTGCGACGATGACGATTTCGGCAAAAGCCTCGTTCGGAAGCTGCGGATTGAGGCCGAGCCAGAAGCGCGGCGAGCCCTGCCCGACATACGCCGTGTAGGTCTCGATGTCCTTGTCGTCCTTGAGCATGGTCTCGGCCTTCTTCACCGCCTTTTCCGTGACGTTGAAGGCGGTGCCCTCGGGCAGGCGAAGCTGGAGGAACAGCTCGGGGCGCTCGGACAGCGGGAAGAACTGCTGCTGGACGTGGCCGAAGCCGACGATCGAGGCGATGAAGACGCCGACGGTCGCGGCCACCACCGTGATGCGGTGGTTGACGCACCACTGCACGATGGCGCGCAGGCCGCGATACATGCGGGTCTCGTAGACCGCGTGCGGATCGTGATTGTGGTGCACCTTGATGTTGGGCAGCAGCATGACGCCGATATAGGGCGTGAAGATCACCGCCACGAACCAGGACGCGACCAGCGCGATCGCCACGATCCAGAAGATGCTGCCGGCATATTCGCCGACCGCGGAATTGGCAAAGCCGATGGGGAGGAAGCCAGCGGCCGTGACCAGCGTTCCCGTGAGCATCGGAAACGCAGTGGATTCCCAGGCAAAGGACGCCGCACGCATGCGGTCCCAGCCCTGCTCCATCTTCACCACCATCATCTCGACGGCGATGATGGCGTCATCCACCAACAGGCCCAGCGCGATGATCAGCGCACCGAGCGTGATGCGGTGCAGGTCGAGCGACATGGTGTTCATGACGACGAAGACGATGCCGAGCACCAGCGGCACCGACAACGCGACCACGATGCCGGTGCGCCAGCCGAGTGCCAGGAACGACACGAACAGCACGATGACGAGGGCTTCCATGAAGGAGTGCACGAATTCGCTGACGGCGTGCTCGACCACCTTGGGCTGGTCGGCGATCAGCTTGATGTCGACGCCCTGCGGCACCGCCTTCATGAATTCAGCCGTCGCCTTCTCGACCTCCTTGCCGAGATCGAGGATGTTGGCGCCCTTGGCGGTGACGACGCCGATGCCGATCGCGGCCTTGCCTTCCTGGCGCACGATGAAGCTCGGCGGGTCGACGTAACCATGGGTGACGGTGGCGATGTCGCCGAGACGGAACACGCGGCCGTTGCTCTCGACCGGAGTCTCCGCGACGGCCTTGGCGCCGTCGAGCGCACCGGTGACGCGCAGCGGCACGCGCTGCGACGAGGTCTCGACCGTGCCGGCCGGCGTCACGTTGTTCTGCTTGGCGAGCGAATCGAACAGCGCCTGCGGCGTGATGCCGAGGGTGGCGAGCTTGGCATGGCTGAATTCGACGAAGATGCGCTCATCCTGGTTGCCGTAGACGTCGACCTTGGTCACGCCCGGCACCTTCAGGAGGCGCTGACGGAAACCCTCCGAGACCTTCTTGAGCTGGGCGTAGTCGGCGCCGTCGCCGGTCATCATGTAGAGGATGGAATCGACGTCGGAGAACTCGTCGTTGACCACGGGTCCGAGAATCCCTGCGGGCAACTGGCCCTGCACGTCGGCCAGCTTCTTGCGCAGCAGATAGAAGAGATACGGAACGTCCTTCGGCGGCGTGGAGTCGCGGAAGGTGACCTGGAGCGCAGTGAAGCCGGGCTTGGAATAGGTCTGCACCTTCTCGAAGTAAGGCAGCTCCTGGATTTTCTTCTCGATGGGATCGGCGACCTGCGCCTGCATCTCCTGCGCGGTCGCGCCCGGCCACAGCACGGAGACGTTGACCACCTTCACCGTGAAGAACGGATCCTCGGCGCGGCCGAGCTTCTGATAGGAGAAGAACCCGGCGACGCCGAGAATGAGCATCAGGAACAGGATCAGCGTCGGATGGCTGACGGCCCAGGCCGAAAGATTGAAGCGCTTCATCGCACTCTCCAAAGATGATCCGGTTGCAAAAAACGACAGCCACTCTGTTCGAACCGTCGTCGCGAGGCAGCGAAGCAATCCAGGGGGCTGGGCAGGTTCTGGATCGCTTCGCCGCTTCAGCCAAAGCATTTGCGCTCGGGCCGAAACTCACCTCACACGACGCAACTCGTAAACGAGACTTAAAAGGACAGTGACGACACGATCCGCACCCGCTGGCCCGGATCGAGCTTCTGCACACCCAGAGCAACGATCTTGGCGCCCTCGTCGACACCGCCGGTGATGACGACGTCGTTGCTCTCGTAGGACTTCACCGTCACCGGCTTCAGCGTGACCCCGCCGTTGTCGTCGACGACGTAGAAGGACGGTTTGCCGCCTTCGTTGAACAGTGCCGACAGCGGCAGCCGCGCAACGCGCTCGGTCGCAGCGTCCGACAGCGTCAGCGTCGCAGTCATGCCGAGCGAGACCTTGTCGTCGGCCTCGGGCAGCGAGAACTTTGCCAGATAGGTGCGCGTCGCAGGATCCGCGGTGGGCGCGATCTCGCGCAGCTTGGCCGTATATTTCTTGCCCGGCTCCGACCAAAGAGTGACGCTGGCGGCGCCCGATTTGGCACGTCCGACCAGCGTCTCAGGGATCGCGACGACCGCTTCCTTCTCGGCAAAGCGGGCGACACGGATCGAAGCCTGGCCCGCGGCGACCACCTGGCCGGGCTCGATCAGCGTTGCGGTGACGACGCCGCGGGCGTCGGCGTTGAGCGTCGCGTAGGAAAGGGAATTGTTGGTCAGTTCGACCGAGCGCTCGGCCCGGTTCAGGCGGGCACGCGCCTCGTCGGCGGCGGCGCGGCTCGAATCCAGCTGCGCGTCGGTGGTCCAGCCCTTGGCCTTCAAATCCTTGGCGCGCTGCTCGGCGGCGGCGGCCTGGGCCAGCACGCCGGTCGCAGCGGTCTGCTCGGCGACGGCTTGCTCGGCCTGGAGCTTCAGATCGACCTCATCGAGGACCGCGAGCGGCTGGCCGATTTCGACGGTCTGGCCGACTTCGACCAGACGCTTGGCGACCTTGCCGGCGACCCGAAAGCCCAGATCGCTCTCGATCCGCGGCCTAATGGTGCCAACGAAGCTGCGCTCGGGCTTTTCGGCATCATAATGGGCGGTGGCGACAAGAACCGGCCGCGGCGGCTCGGCCTTTTCAGCGACGGTGTCATTGCACCCAGCGAGGGCGGCAGCCATCAGCGCCAGCGAAACACCGGCCAAGAGCCTCGAATAGCTGGACAAAACGGATCGGACGAACATCGGAGGACACTCCCTCGGCTGCAATGAGAGGAATGTCGACTAATCACTGATAAAAGTCAATAATCGTCAGTCATCAGGAATCTGTGATCGTTAAGAGGTGGTAACCTCCGCGGGCTGCCCCTGGCGGAAGCCTGGACTGTTCGAAGAAAGCGTCGCGCCGCAGGTCCCCCAGAGGGCCGCGTGGAAATAGGCCCTGGCTTTCGCGGAGGCGACATTTCGAGGCTATCGCCGCCCCTGCTCCGCGAACTCGTGCTTGCTTTCGTGACCGCCGATGAAGACCAGGATGCCGGCGATCAGCGGCAGCACCGCGAGCACGAGCAGTCCGGTCGAGGTCTGGCCGGTGGCTTCCTTGACCCAGCCGATCAGATAGGGCCCACCGAAGCCGGCGAGATTCCCGATCGAGTTGATCAAGGCGATGGCACCGGCCGCCGCCGTGCCGGAGAGCCAGGCGGTGGGCAAGGTCCAGAACACCCCGAAGCAGCAGAACACGCCGATCGCGGCCACCGTCAGCACCATCATCGTCAGGGTGGGGTCGGTGAGATAGGAGGAGACGCCGAGAGCGACGGCGGTGAGCAGCAACGGCGCGCCGACATGCATCACGCGCTCGCGCGTGGCATCGGAATGCCGTGCCCACAGGATCATCGCGATGGTGCCGAACAGATACGGGATGGCGGTGACGAAGCCGGTCTGGGCGTTGGTGAGGCCGAACGCCTTGACGATCTGCGGCAACCAGAACTGCATGCCATACAGCGCGCCAACGAAGCCGAAATAGACCAGGGCGAGCATGATCACCTTCGGTGAGGTCAGCGCCTCACTGAGCGACAAATGCTTCACCGCCTGCTTGGCCGCGATCTCGGAATCCAGCTTGGTCTTGAGCCAGGCCTTCTGCTCGGCCGAGAGCCAGTCCGCCTTCTCCGGCCTGTCGGTGAGATAGAACCAGGTGACGATGCCGAGCACCACCGAGGGAATGCCCTCGATGATGAACAGCCACTGCCAGCCCTTCAGGCCCATCGCGCCGTCGAGCCCGAGCAGCAGGCCGGAGACCGGCGCGCCGATCAAGGTAGAGACCGGCACGGCGATGGCGAAGGCCGCAAGGAAGCGGGCGCGATATTCGGCCGGATACCAATAGGTGAGATAGAGGATGATGCCGGGGAAGAAGCCGGCCTCGGCGACGCCGAGCAGGAAGCGCAGCACGTAGAAGCTCGTGACGCCGCTCGTGAGCGCCATCAGCGCCGAGATGATGCCCCAGGTCACCATGATGCGGGCGATCCAGCGGCTGGCGCCGAACTTCTCCAGCGCCAGATTGCTCGGCACCTCGAAGATGAAATAGCCGATGAAGAAGATGCCTGCGCCCCAGGAGAAGATCAGCGGCGTGAATTTCAGCTCGGCATTCATGGTCAGCGCGGCGAAACCGAGATTGACGCGATCGAGATAGGAGAAGAAGTAGGCCAGCACCAGGAACGGGATCAGTCGCCAGGAAATGGCGCGGATCGTCGAGGTCTCGATTTCCGACTTGGCTGCGCCGGTCGAACCGGCATAGGTCGTGGTCTGGCTCATGGCTTCCCCCGGGTTGTTGCTTTTATGGGCTGATCCGGGGTTTTGAGCATCGCCGCGAAAGAGTCAATGGAGCAAGCAATGCACGAGGCACAACCGGTCAAACCCATTGCACCGCTTCGGACATCGCTGATCCGCGCCGGTCTGGCGCTGGCGGTTATTGCCTGCGGACTCTCGCTGCGCTGGTACGGCTTTCCGATCGGCCTGCCGGCCTTCGTGGTGAAGTACGGCGGCTCGCTGCTATGGGCAACGATGGTGTTTCTGCTGGTCGGCGTTTTGCTGCCGCGGCTGCCACGGGCGCAGATCGCAGCCATCGCAATCGCGATAGCGGTCGTGGTCGAATTCTCCCGGCTGGTGCACATGCCCTGGCTCGACGCGTTCCGGCTGACCACGGCCGGGGCGCTGCTGCTCGGGCGCATCTTCTCGCCATGGAATTTGCTGGCGTATGCGGTTGGGATTGCGTTCGGCGTTTGGATTGATCGGCTCGCCAGGGTGCGGACGGTGGGTTAGCGCAGCGTAACCCACCACTGTTTGTCTCCGCGGAAGTGAAAGAGGTGGATTACGCTTCGCTAATCCACCCTACAGACCGACGAGGGCGCATTTCACTCCGCCAATTGAAACTTCTCAAACCGATCGAGCTCCTCCTCGATCTTTTGCTTGAGCTCCTTGCGCCCCGCGGTCTTCTTTCCCTTGCCGACCCAGGTCCATTTCTGCATCAGAAGCTTCTTTGCCTGCCGGTCGGTCTTCAGATCGAGCGCGGCGACGATCTCGTCGCCGACCAGCACGGGCAGCGCGAAATAGCCGAGCTTGCGTTTGGCCTTCGGCACATAGGCCTCGAACAAATGGTTGTAGCCGAAGATGAGATTGGTGCGCTTGCGCTGGATGATCAGCGGATCGAACGGCGATAGGATGTGAACGAGATCAGGTGGCGCGCGCTCGCCCGGCTCGAGCGCAGCCGGCAGTGCCCAGTGCTGCTGCTTGCCGGCATCGTCGATGGCGACAGGCACGAGCTCGCCACGGCGGACGCGCGAGGCGATCAGGGCAGCCACCGCCGTCTTGCGCGGCGCGTCGAGATGGCAGACCGAATCGAGGCTCACGACACCTTGCGATCGCAGCGCGCGATCGAGCAGATAGGCCGTAATGTCCTTTGCCGACGCCGGCTTCGGCAGCTTGTCCCAGCCGAAATGGCGCGTCATCAGCTCATAGGTCTTGAGCATGCCCTGGCGCTCGCTGACGGTCACGGCGCCCGTATAGAAGGCGAGTTGCAACGCCCGCTTCGAGGGTTTTCGGCTTTGCCACAGATGCTCCTTCTCGGTGAGCACGTCGTCCTCGATGTCGCGGATCGTCAGCGGGCCGGCGCGCACCAGCCGCATCACCTTGCGCATGTCGGCAGGCTTCACCGAGGCGAACCATTTGTGCCCCTCACGGCGGTGCTCGCGCATCGCCGGCAGGAAGAAGCGGAAGTCGCCGGCCGGCACGTAAGAGAGCGCATGCGTCCAATATTCAAACACGCTCTTGTCGACGCTCTGGGCGTGGCGCAGATCGGCGCGGCGGTAGGACGGGATGCGGCTGAACAGGATGTGATGATGGCAGCGCTCGATCACGTTGATGGTATCGATCTGCACATAGCCGAGATGGGCGACCGCGTCGGAGACGGCTTGCGCGCCGTCACCGAACGGCGCGCGCTCGTCCAGCCGCTGGGCATGAAGCCAGATTTGCCGGGCCTGTGTCGTGGTGAGTGGAATCGGTTTGGGCGCGCGGGACATTGCGGAATGCAGTGTAGCGGGATTCGCATCCAGGCAAGAAGCCGATCAAGGAGCGGACAAGGAAAAACCGCCCTGCCATCTGCTGACAGCGCGGTCGGAAGGTGCGCTACCCGCGCCTACTTCATCGACATGGCCTTCTGCGCCTTCATGTAATGCATGCAGGCGCTTTTCATCTTGCCGTTGCTCATGTCGGTGTTGGCCATGGCCATTTCCTTGTTCATGGCCGTCTTGGCTGGCGTATCCGCCGTGCCGCCCATCATGGCGGCGGACTTCATCATATTATCGCTGGTGCACGCCATCATCGCGGCGGATGCAGGGGAAACGGCGAACGCGACCAAAGCTGCGGCTGTGAGCAATATTTTCATCGAAAGGTCTCCTCCGTAAAACGAAACCGGCGTCATACCGGCCTTCCCATTACGTATTCTCCGGCGAAGACGTTTCGGGGAGAAGAAAATCTTCTTGCTGCGGTGCGAAGGCGGAGCGCTCAGCGCCCGGCTTTCGGGGCTTTGGACCGGTCGCCAACGCTGCCTGTGGCGACATCGGGTTCGCACGAGGCCTTGCCGCGCTCCTCCGCCTGGCAGCGATAGACGTTGCCGGTGAGGCGATCGACCAGCCACATGTTCTCGTCGGTCGGCGCTTGAAGCCCGACATAGCGGGAGGTCAGCCCCGTGATCAGCGTCGACAGCAGGATCGCCACCGCGATCATCGCGGCCCCGATGTAAATGGGCATGGAATTCAGGGACACGGTCCGATCTGGCGGGCCACTGCGATAGAACTGATAATCACTTGGCCTCGGCACTGGCTGGAACTCGGCTCCCTTCGTTGCGCTTGTCGGAGGCTCCGCCCTAGGCGTCCATCTGGCCGAAAAATTGTCCGCAGACAGGCCATCACGCGACGGCTTTGCGACAATCGGTCAGCAGAGGTTTCCCTGAGTGAACCGGGGCCCCGAGTGGCACTTGGGCGCGGCGGTCCTCAGTGATGCGGATCACGACAGGACTGCGACGGCTCGAACGCTCGCGGGGCAGCGTGCGACCACTCTCTTCACGCGTCAGCGTCGGTCCTCGGAGTGGACCGCGGGTCGGCCCTCCATGAACCCGAAACCGCTTGAAATTCGCTGCCATGGCCCTGGAGGGCCCCGTTTCCACCGTGACCAAGATCACACCAGGGGTTTTGAACCTGCCCTATGCTTGCAGCATCAAATAGCCATCAGGCGTCACAACGAGGATACGACAATGACTAGTTTCAATAAGTCTTTTGCACTGAAGGCGATGACCCTCTCGGCACTTCTCTCGATGACGGCCGGCTTGGCTATGGCCGGCGACGGCAATGTCTCGACCAACCAGATCCTGGATGCATTGAAGCCGAAGGCGGCGACCCGCGGGCTGTCCGCAGGTCCGCAGGTCGATCCGGCGGCGCAGGCCAAGGAATCGACGTTTCTGAACACGGTGCGCAACCGCTCGACGCGGTCGCTGTCGACGGGCGAGCGCGAGCAGATTGCCGAGCTCGCCGCGACCAAGCCGAAGATCGATCTGGAGATCCAGTTCGACTACAACTCGGCCGACATTGCCAAGACGTCGGTGCCGTCGGTGCAGGCGCTCGGCAAGGCGCTGTCCGATCCCTCGCTGAAGGGCTCGACTTTCGTGGTCGCCGGCCACACCGATGCGGTCGGCACCGAGGGGTACAATCAGGGGCTCTCCGAGCGGCGGGCTGACACCATCAAGAAGTATTTGGTGCAGAACTACGGACTCACCGGCACCGATCTCGTCACCGTCGGCTACGGCAAGACCAAGCTGAAGGATGCCGCCAACGGCGCCGACCCGATCAACCGCCGCGTCCAGGTCGTGAACATGGACACCCAGACCGCGTCAAAGTAATTCCCAGGTCATCGCCCATAAAGGCGCCGCCTGTCGTTCCCCGGCAGGCGGCGATATCATATCCAGCTCTGGAAGAGCATCAGCCGGTTGAAAGTCTGCATCGACGTGCCGATGAAGGCCGCCGAGATCGGCAGCATGGCGGCAAAGCCGATCGCGGCGACCCCGACATAGGCCCACAGCAGCCAGCGTGGCAGTCCGTCCCGGCGCAGCACATAGACCAGCGCGAGCGACGCCAGGGTCGCAGCCGGCAGATAGTAATAGATGAAGGCGAGCGTGCGCGGCAGCAACGCCCAGGCGAGCCAGCACCCGAAATAGAAGACCGCGATCAGGAACGCATCCCGGCGGCGCGCAACGACGAAGTCGCGCAGCACGACGGCGAGCGCGAGCAGCGCCGGCCACAGCACCAGGGGATTACCGAGGAAGGCGATCGCGGAGACATTGCCGTCCGCGGTCTTGTCGAACAGGAACCATACCGGGCGCGCGAGCAGCGGCCATGACGGCCACGCGCTCATATAAGTGTGGCCGGCGATGGCAGTGGTGGTGTTGTCGGCGAAGATCCGGCGTTGCGCCTCGACCAGATCCGGCAGCGACACGCCGTACAGCGGGACGAAGGCCGCAAGATATGTCATCGCGGGCAGGACGGTGAAGCAGAGCACGACGTGATGTAATCTGAAGTCGGGCCAGAGGTCGGGCCGGTACCAATCCCCCCGCTTCGCGTCGGCAAACAGGGTGTGCCAGCCCTGCATCAGGCGAATCACCGCGACGATGACGATGCAGATTCCGAGTGGAAATAGGCCGCTCCATTTGCAGGCGGCAGCACAGCCGAACAGGCTGCCGGCAGCCGCGAACAACGCATGAGGACGATCCTTTCGAAAACCGTGCATGAAGGCGGCAATTGCGAGCAGGCCGAAGCCGAGCGCAAAAATGTCGAGCATCGCGACGCGCGCCTGCACGTACAGCATCTGATTGCAGCCGGCGATCAGCGCAGCGGCGATCGCAGGCCCTTGCGCGGCGAATAGTGCGAGGCCGCACAGATAGATCGCGACGATCGCGAGCGCGCCGAACAATGTCGCGGGATAGCGCCAGCCCAGCGCGGTGTCGCCGAAGGTCGCTATCGATAGCGCGATCAGCTCTTTCGCCAAAGGCGGATGCATCGGGTTGAGCATCGGTTGCGACATCGTCGGTGCCAGCATCTGCCGCGCCGCCGGCACGTAGTGCACTTCGTCGAAGACGAACTTCTCCGGCGTCGTCAAGCCGATCAGCAGGGCGAGATGCGCGGCCAGGAAAATCGCGACAGCAATCACTGCGCTCCGCGACACCTTCGGAACCGCGGGCAAGTCGAGCGGCATTTGTGGGGATGTTTTGCGTGGCAAATTTGCGTCACCGCCGAGAATAATAGACATCGCAGTTTTCATTGAACGCATTCTGCCGCGACTGTCACTAAGCATAGCGCAGGTCTCGCGCTGCTTGTGATAATTCCGCCACATCGCAAGCGCGCGCGATCCGGTACGATCAGGGACACATCGATCGGTTGCGAAATGAATTTGCGTTTCTGGCTTTTCTCCACGCTGTTGTCGATCGCCTTGTGCGTGGCCCCTTGCGCGCAGGCGCAGACGCGCGTCGGGGAAGCCGTCGTGATCCAGAATGAGGTCGTTCGCGTGGCCGCGACCACGACACCGATCAGCATTGGCGACAGCATGCTGCGGGACGAGACCGTGCGTACCGGCGCCGGCAGCGCAGCGCGCTTCGTGATGGCCGACAGCACCAATCTGTCGCTCGGTCCGAGCGCCACGCTCAAGCTCGACCGCACCGTCTTCAACGACGAGCACAGCTATCGTGACGTTGCGATCCGCATGACGACCGGCGCATTCCGTTTCGTCACCGGACATTCCGAGAAGACCGCCTACAAGATCACGACCCCGCTTGCGACGATCGGCGTGCGCGGTACTACACTCGATATCCTGTCCCAGCGCGGCCGCTCGGTCGTCGTGCTGCAGGACGGCGCCGCCAGTGTCTGCACGACGAGCCAACAGTGCGTGCAGCTCACCCAGCCCGGCGACACCGCAATCATCAGCTCGACCGGCGGCAAGGTCTCCATCAGTAAGACCAATACGCCGCCCTGGACCTTTGCCGCGACCTGCGCCGCGAGCGCGGGACTGTGCGCGGTCAACCAATATGCGGACGCCTCGCCGACCATCACGCCTGCCGTCCACGACGACGGCATGCTGTGCGGACGCTGAAGATGGCGGTATTCAACGTCAGGCGCTTCATCGTCGCGAGCGTGCTGACCGCCGTGTTTGCGTTTGTCGCGTTGGATGCCCGTCCGGCGGCAGCCCAGGGGGCGACGTGCGAATCCGGGTGCGGAGAGCCGACGCCCTCCCCTTCGCCGACATATTCACCCTCTCCAACGACAACCTACAGCCCCTCGCCCGCGCCCAGCCCCTACCCGTCATCGTCGCCGAGCCCTTATCCGTCCTCTTCGCCGAGCCCGACGCCGACACCGACGCCGACCGGCGCGGATTCCAGCGGCGGCTCGATCGGCGACCTCGCCAACCAGCGCTTCAACCAGATGATCACCAACCGAGTGCTCGGCACGGTGCTGCTCGGCGTCAACGAGCAGGTCAATTGCAGCAACTGCGTCAGCGCGTTCGGCTCCGCCGGCTCGTTCTCGGCCGGCATCCACGGCCGCAAGGAGCTGACCAACAATCTGTCGCTGCTCGCCGGCATCGCCTACACGCAATACAGCGAAGGCGGCTACAACATCACCAGCGCGCCGATCGGCGCATTCGCGCTACGCTATGACTTCACCGACTGGGGCTCGTCGCGTCCGTTCTTCGACGTCGGCACGATCCTGACGCCGTGGGAGAAGGCGCGCTACACCCGCAGCTACAACACCAGCCTCGGCCCGGTGAGCGTCACGAGTTCGACCAACGCCGCGAACTACGCCGTCTACGGCCGCGCCGGCTGGATGAGCCGCGTGTCGCCCCGCGACGAGGTCGCCGCCTCGATCGAGGTCTGGCAGCTCTGGCAGCGCGTCTCGGGCTACACCGACAGCGCAGTGGCGTTCAATCCGTTCGATGCCAGCATCGCGACCGGCACCGACCGCACCAGCCTGGTCCAGATCGGCGGCCAGTGGACGCATCTCTACGGCAGCAATATCGAGGCCAACATCAATGGCGGCTGGGTGCAGTCGTTCGCTGGCCATAGCGGCATCGTCGCCACCGTGACCGGCGACGGCGTGGTGGTGCCGACCATGGGCAACCAGGGCTGGTTCGAATATGGCGGCCGGCTCGGCTTCCGCATGCAGAAGGGCTGGATCGTGGACCTGTTCGCCAACGGCACGCTCGGCCCGCAGCCAGTGGGTAACACCATCCATGGCGGCGTGGGGCTGCGGATCAATTATTAGCGGCGGGCTCAATCTCGTAGGGTGGGCAAAGCGGAGCGTGCCCACCACTTTCTCTCGCCGAGAAAAAATGGTGGGCACGGCGCAACCGCGCCTTTGCCCACCCTACGATACTGTGGCTTCCACATCACGCTGCCGACTTGCCCTCGAACGCGCGGCGCAAGGTCTCCACGTCCAGCTTCACCATCTTCATCATGGCCTGCATCGCGCGTGCGGCAGCCGCCTTGTCGGGGCTCGAGAGGAGTTCGAATATCACCTTCGGCACGACCTGCCAGGCCACGCCCCAGCGATCCCTGAGCCAGCCGCACTGCTCTTCCTTGCCGCCATGGGCCAGGAACGCATTCCAGACGCTGTCGACCTGGGCCTGATCGTCGCAATGGATCATCAGCGAGATCGCATGGGTGTATTCCATTTTCATGCCGCCGTTGAGCGCGACCAAAGGCTGTCCCGCCACCGAGAATTCGACGACGAGCACGGAGCCTTCCTTGCCGGACGGGCCATCTGAAACGTTGCGCTGAACATGCGTGATCGCCGAATTCGGCACGAGCGAGACGTAGAACTTCGCGGCTTCCTCGGCATCGCCATTGAACCACATGCAGGGAACGACCTTCGACATCGTGAATGCTCCTCTTCAGTTGTGATGTTCGCGCGCTAGATCAGACGTTCGCCATGTCGGACTGCGCCGGGAAGGCTGCCATGTCCATCCAGTTCACGCCCCACATGTGGCCGTCCGGATCCTCGAAGCTGCGGCCGTACATGAAGCTGTATTCGTCCTTCGGGCTGGGATCGGCCACCCCGCCTGCAGCCGCGGCCCTGCTGACGATATCGTCGACCTCGGTCCGGCTATCGGCGGACAGGCAGAACAGCGCCTGGTTTGAGGTCTTTGCATCCGAGATCGGCTTCGGCGTGAACTGCCGGAATTTCTCGTGGGTCGTCAGCATCGCATAGATAGTCTCGGAAAAGACCATGCAGCTCGCTGTTTCGTCGCTGAATTGCGGGTTCCTGGTCGCACCGACCGCCTCGTAAAAGGCAGTGGCGCGCTTGAGGTCGGTCACGGGCAGATTGAGGAAAATCATCCTGGGCATCGGAGCTCCTTGGGCGGGGTTCTGCCCAAGGACGGATGGCCAAGCGGCGATCCGACACGGCTTCCGGACCTTTTTTGGACCCCTGCCTGCGAGGTTCTGTCGCACAGAACCCGCTGGCTTTCAGGTGTTCCTCACTTCTTCTCGTTCGGATCGCGGTGAATGGGATCGACCCACAGCACGGTCTCGGGCTTCTCGACCGGCTCGATGTCGAGGTTGATCGCCACCGCCTCGCCGTCGCTGCGCACCAGCACACATTCCAGCACCTCGTCCCGGCTGGCGTTGATCTCCTGATGGGGCACGTAGGGCGGGACGAAAATGAAGTCGCCGGGGCCGGCCTCTGCGGTGAATTGGAGGCTCTCGCCCCAGCGCATCCGCGCCTTGCCTTTCACGACGTAGATGACGCTTTCGAGATGGCCATGGTGATGCGCGCCGGTCTTGGCGTCGGGCTTGATGCTGACCGTGCCCGCCCACAATTTCTGCGCACCGACGCGCGCGAAATTGATCGCGGCCGCGCGGTCCATGCCCGCCGTCGACGGCACGTTGGTATCGAGCTGGTTGCCGGGAATGACGCGCACGCCGTCATGTTTCCAGCGATCGTCGTGATCGTGGTCATGGTGGGAATGCGAATGGTCATGACCGGTCATGAGACTTGCTTTCTGTTGGTTCCGTGCGCGGCAAACTAACCCAAAGCCGCGACATCGAGCCATACCAAAATCGGAACCCTCATAACCGTCGAACGTTGTCCTGACGAGCAAACCGCAAGGAGGATTTCATGGGTAGCACGACCGACAAGATCAAGGGCACCGCAAACGAGGCAATGGGAAAGGCCAAACAGGGCATCGGTGAAGCCACCGGTTCCGAGCGCATGAAGGGCGAAGGTGCGGTCCAGGAAGTGAAGGGCAAGGGCCAGCAGGCCATGGGCGATGCCAAGGATGCCGCGAAAGACGCGGTCGATCGCGCTGCGGCTTCGGCCAAGCGCGCGACGGAATAACGAGCATCGCACTCAAAGTGAAAGACCGGCCGAGAGGCCGGTCTTTTTGTTTGCGGGCTTACTTCACCCCGAGCAATTCCACGTCGAACATCAGCGTTGCGTTCGGCGGGATCACGCCGCCTGCGCCACGGGCACCATAGCCGAGCTGCGGCGGAATGATCAGCGTGCGCTTGCCGCCGACCTTCATGGAGGCAACACCCTCGTCCCAGCCGGCGATGACCCGGCCCTTGCCGATCGGGAATTCGAACGGCTCGTTGCGGTCGACCGACGAGTCGAATTTCTTGCCCTTCTGGCCGTTCTCGTAGAGCCAGCCGGTGTAGTGCATTACGCAGATCTGGCCGGGCTTCGGCGAAGCGCCGGTGCCGACGACGCTGTCGGTAATCTGCAAACCTGAAGCTGTGGTCATGGTCTTCCCTGCGGTCTGGGCCGAGGCCGTGGTGGAGACGAAATCGGACACGCCGGCGATCACGGTGATCGCGAGTGCCGACATGATGGCGAGGAGCACGCGCTGTAAACGCTGCATAAGACACCTTACGTTTGAGGCGGAAGGGGTCTAGCGCAACGCCGACGCCGTTGCCACCCCCTCAGGCCTCGATATTTTCCAGCCGCACGGGCAGCTTGCGGATGCGCTGGCCTGTGGCGTGATAGATCGCATTGCAGATCGCCGCATTGGTGCCGACATTGGCGAGCTCGCCGAGGCCCTTCACGCCGGCCGGGTTGATGTGATCGTCCTGCTCGGAAAGCAGGATCACCTCGACACCGGGGACGTCGGCATTCACTGGCACGAGATAGTCGGCTAGATTGTCGTTGACGTAACGCGCATTGCGCTCGTCGATCTCGGTGGCCTCCAGCAGTGCCGAGGACATGCCCCAGATCAGGCCGCCCATGAGCTGGCTGCGCGCCGTGCGCGGATTCATGATGCGGCCCGCCGCGAACGCTCCGACCAGCCGGGGGCAGCGGATTTCATGGGTAAAGCGGTTGACGCGGATCTCGACGAACTCGGCACCGAAGGCGTACGCGATCTTGTCCTTCATCTGATGGCCACCGACGAGCCGCGCGTGCCCGCTGTGCATCGCCGTGAATGAATCCAGCGGCGCGCCTTCGGGCTTCCACTCGCCGTATTCCTCGACGATACCGACACCGAGTGCGTCGAAGGCCTTTTCGATATCGAGTGGACGATCGCTCTGCGCCGCCTGCGTGCTCGGCGCCTGGCTGATGCCGACGGTCTCTTTGGCCTTGTCGGCTAGGCTGTCGCTCGGCATCACGGCCTTGAACAGCCTTTGACGAATTCGGTCGCACACCATCATCACCGCCGAGCAGGTGCTGGCAGTCGAGTTCGAACCGCCGGCAACAGGCGCCGGCGGCAGATCGCTGTCGCCCAGGAACACCGCGACCTTCTCCAGCGGCACGCCGAGCCGCTCGGCCGCGGTCTGGGCGATGACGGTATACGCGCCGGTGCCGATCTCGTGACCGGCGATCTCGACCCGGGTACGGCCGTCGCGCTGGAGGCGGACGCGCGCGGCAGAGGGCGCCATCTGCGTCGGATAGCAGGTGGCGGCACAGCCATAGCCTATCAGCCAGTCGCCGTCCGACATCGATTTCGGCTGCGGCGAACGCTGCGACCAGCCGAACGCCCTGGCGGCCTCGTCGAAGCACGCCATCAAGGACCGCGACGTATAAGGCTTGCCGCCGATCGGCTCCACGGTGGTGTCGTTGATGCGGCGGAGCTCGACAGGGTCCATGTTCAGTTTCACCGCAAGCTCGTCCATCGCGCTCTCAAGCGCGAAGAGATACGGCACCTCCGGCGGAGAGCGCATGAAGCCGGGCGTATTGCGGTCAGCGCGCACGATCGACACCAGACTTGCGACGTTCGGGCAGGCATAGAGCCGCGTCGTCGTCTTCGTGCCGCCGACGCAATAGGCATCCGGACGCGACGAAACCTCCGCGCCGTCGTGCCTCAAAGCCACCAGCTTGCCGTCCCGGCCCGCACCAAGCCTGATCTCGTGGCGCGTCTCGGCCCGGTAGGTGGCGATGGTGAAACCCTGGTCGCGGGTCGGCACCAGCTTGATCGGCCGGTTCAGGCGTTTGGCAATGCCGGCGATGATGGCGGTGCGGGGCGTCATCGAGCCGCGCGAACCAAAGCCCCCGCCGACATAGGGATTGACGACACGGACCTTGTCGGCGTCGATGCCGAGCTGCTCGGCGACGCCGTTCTTCAGGCCGTAGACATACTGGCTGCCCTCGTAGATGACGAGGTTGTCGCCCATCCAGGCGCAGCTCGTCGTAAACAGCTCCATTGGATTGTGGTGCTGGGTCGGCGTGTCATAGGAGGCGGTGAGTTTGACCTCGGCTGCGTCGAACGCCTTGGCGAAATCGCCGACCTCCGGGTCTTCCTTGAACTGTGCGTTCTGTCCCTTTGCCGCCGCCGTGGTGGTCCCCGGCGACTCAAAGCTCGCACTCGGCGCCACGGCCGTGTAGCTGACCTTGACGCGATTGGCGGCCTCGCGCGCCGCCTCGTAACTTTCGGCGATGACGACGGCGATGATCTGGCCATCATGGGCGACGTCGGCTGATTTCAGCGGCTGGATCGTGGTCCCGGCATAGCCGCCATTGCTGAACAGTTTCGATTCCTTCAGCTTCGGAGCGTTCTCGTGCGTGACGATGTCGATCACGCCGCGGACCTGCCTGGCATCGTCGAGATCGAAACCGTCGATGCGGCCCTTGGCGATGGCGCTGGTGACCAGGAATGCGTAGGCTGGATTGTCGAGCGGCATGTCGGACGCATATGTCGCCCGGCCCGTGACCTTTGCGGCCGCGTCATAGCGCGGCACGGGATGGCCCATGTTTGCTTTCGGCTCGGGAGCTGCAGCGGTCATGATCAGATCTCCATGGTTACGGCCTGCTGGAGCGCGCGCGCCACCACGCGCTTGCCGAGCGCGATCTTGAAGCTGTTGTGCCGGCGGCCCTTGGCGTCGGCAAACGCGGCATCGGCCACACGCTGCGCCAGACCGTCGTCGAATTTCTGTCCCTTCAGCAGCGCCTCAGCCTCGCGCGCCCGCCACGGCACGGTGGCGACGCCGCCGAGCGCGACACGCGCGTCCCTGATCGTGCCATCCTGCACATCGAGCGCGACCGCAGCCGACGACAGCGCGAACTCGTAGGACCGACGGTCGCGCGCCTTGAGATACACCGAGCGCGGCCAGCGGCCGGGAATGGAGAACGCAGAGATCAGCTCACCGGGCCGAAGCGTGGTCTCGATCTCGGGCGTCGTGCCGGGCGCCTTGTGCAAATCTGCGAACGGCAGGCTGCGCGTGCCGGACCTGCCGGTGATTTCGACCACCGCATCCAGCGCGATCAGCGCCTGGGCAAAATCGCCGGGATAGGTTGCGATGCACTGATCGGAAGTACCGAGCACCGCATGCATGCGATTGACGCCGTCCATGGCGGCACAGCCCGAACCGGGATTGCGCTTGTTGCAATTCTCATAGGAGACATCGCGGAAATAGCTGCAACGCGTTCGCTGCATCACGTTGCCGCCGAGCGTCGCCATGTTGCGCAGCTGGGCGCTGGCGGCGAGCTTCAGGGAATTCGCGATCACCGGATAGTTGCGCTGGATCTCGGCATGCGCGGCCACGTCGGACATCTTGGCGAGCGCGCCGAGCCGCAAGCCGTCACTGCCGGGCTCGATCGCCGACCAGCTGCGCGCCAGCGGATTGATATCGACGATTGCCGCGGGCCGCATCACGTCCAGCTTCATCAGGTCGATCAGCGTGGTGCCGCCGGCGAGCGGCTGTGCTGTAGCCTTGGTCAGCGGATTGTTCGCAGTTGCGGCAGCGCTGAGCGCCTGCACGGCCATGTCGGGATCTGTTGCCCTTTGGTAGGAAAACGATCGCATGGGCCTAGCCTTTCATGATCTCGGGCGCGGCCTGCTTCACGGCAGCGACGATGTTGGGATAGGCGGCGCAGCGGCAGATGTTGCCGCTCATGTATTCGCGGATGTCGGCCTCGCTGCCCGCATGCCCCTCCTTGACGCAGGCCACGGCGGACATGATCTGGCCCGGCGTACAATAGCCGCATTGAAACGCGTCGTTGTCGACGAAGGCCTGTTGCATCGGATGCAAATGATCGTCGGTGGCAAGGCCCTCGATCGTGGTGATCTCCTGCCCCTCGGCCGCGAGCGCGAGCGTCAGGCACGACACCACGCGTCGATCGTCGATCAGTACCGTGCAGGCACCACATTGGCCGTGGTCGCAGCCCTTTTTGCTGCCGGTGAGCTTGAGATGCTCCCGCAGCGCGTCGAGCACCGTTGTGCGCGCGTCGATGTGCAGGCGCTTGTCCGTGCCGTTGACCCGCAGCGTGACATCGACGGGGAGCGCCGGATCCTGCGCGGCCGACACGCTCGCATCCTGGGCGGCCGCACGCGCTGTCATGGGGACCAGCGCACTGCCGGCAGCGCCAGCCATGAAGGCGCGCCGATCGAATCCGGTCGGTCCGGAACCTGATTTTTCGGACATGGAGGGCCTCCGCCGCTTCGAGCAAGAGCAGCGCACGCCTGCACCGCTCATCGGCCCTTAACCTGAAGCAGTGAACTCCGTTCCGAACGAGAAAGGGCGACGCAGCAAATGCCGCGTCGCCCTTCGTCAAATTTTGCTGATGTTGCGCGGGGAACCCCGTGCGCGGCGGTCAGTATCCGAGCGCGCAACCGTCTTTGCGCGGATCGGAACCGCCGGTGAGCGTGCCCTTGTCCCAGTCGATCCAGATCGCCTGCGCGCCGCCGAGCGGACCGACGACGCTGGTGGTCTTGTGGCCGAGTTTCTTCAGGCCTTCGACGATATTGGCCGGCACGCTGTCCTCGAGCTGGTACTGTCCTTCGTAATGCAGGCCGCGCGGCATATCGATCGCCTCCTGCACGTCGCAGCCATAATCGAGAATGTTGGTCACCACATGGGCTTGGCCAACCGGCTGATATTGTCCGCCCATCACCGCGAACGGCATCACCGAACGGCCGCCCTTGGTGAGCAGGCTCGGCATGATCGTGTGCAGCGGGCGCTTGCCGCCGGCGATGCAATTCGGGTGGCCGGGCTGGATGCGGAAGCCGCCGGCGCGATTCTGGAGCAGGATGCCGGTCTTGTTCGAGACGATGGCGGAGCCGAAGGAATGCGCGACCGAGTTGATGAACGAGCAGACGTTGCGGTCCTTGTCCACGACGGTGATGTAGATGGTCGAGGGATTCATCGGCGGCGCGACGTTCGGCAGGTCGAGCATGCCGTCCATGCGGATCTTGTCGATGTGCTCGTTGCAGTATTCCTTGGCGAGGATCCTGGCGACCTCGATCTGCATATGCTCGGGATCGGCGACATGCAGCTCGCGATGCATGTAGGCGATGCGCGCGGCCTCGGCTTCGAGGTGGAAGCGCTCGACGCTGAGCGGCGCGTATTTCGTCAGGTCGAACCGCGACAGGATGTTCAACATCAGCAGCATGGTGAGGCCGGGTCCGTTCGGCGGGCACTGCCAGACGTCGTAGCCCTTGTACATGGTGCCGATCGGCGTCGTCGTCTCGGTGGTGTGCGCGGCGAAATCGTCGAGCGTGTGGAGGCCGCCGATTCCGCGCAGGGTCTCCACCATGTCCTCGGCGATCGGGCCCTTGTAGAAGGCGTCGCGGCCGTCCTTGGCGATCGCCCGCAGCGTCTTGCCGAGCTCGGCCTGGCGGATGACGTCGCCGGCCACCGGCGGCTTGCCGTGCGGCAACAGATACCGCTCCGTGTTGGTGCCACCCTTCAGCTTCTCGAACTGGTTCTTCCAGTCGAAGGCGATGCGAGGGGCGACGACGTAGCCTTCCTCGGCGGCCTTGATCGCGGGCTGGAGCAGGCGGTCGAAGCCGAACTTGCCGTGATCGCGCAAAACGGTCGCAAAGGCGTCGATCACGCCGGGGATCGAGACCGCATGCGCCGAGGTCAGCGGCACGGAGTTGATCTTGCGCTCGAGATACCAGTCGGCGTTCGCCGCCTTCGGGGCGCGGCCGGAGCCGTTATAGGCGATGATCTTGCCCTCGCCGCGCGGCTGGATCAGCGCAAAGCAGTCGCCGCCGATGCCGGTCGATTGCGGCTCGATCACGCCGAGAATGGCCGAGCCCGCAACGGCCGCGTCCACCGCCGTGCCGCCCTCGCGCAGCACCTCGATCGCGGCGAGTGACGCCTGCGGATGCGAGGTTGCCACCATCGCGTTGGTGGCGTGGACCGTGGACCTGCCGGGGAAATGGAAGTTTCTCATCGAATTCTTGCTCTCGTTGGGCGTCTGGCGCGGATGGCGTGTCGTTTCGGAAAAAGCCGCGCCTACATGACACATTCCGGCCCGCCGGGGCAATGCTGGCATACCAGGGAAATGGTTGCCATCCGCTGGGAATAGAGCTGCTTCTTGCGGGTTTTCCGGGCGCGCCCCGCCTGCTAAACGGGCGCCATGATTTGCAAGGTCGCCGCCTTCTACCAATTCGCCGCCCTGCCCGATTACCGGGAGTTGCGCGAGCCGCTGCGCGCGTTCTGCGCCGGCCTGGCGGTGAAGGGCAGCGTGCTGCTCGCGCAGGAGGGCATCAACGGCACGGTCGCGGGTGCGGGCGCGGCGATCGACGCTCTCGTCCATGAGCTCGCGCACGGCGACATCTTCAGCGGCAGGTTGAACAATCTCGAATTGAAGTTCTCGACCGCCGAGGCGATGCCATTCGGCCGGCTCAAGGTCCGGCTGAAGAAGGAGATCGTCACGCTCGGCGACGAAGCCGCCGATCCGACCCGGCAGGTCGGCACCTATGTCGATGCGAGCGAATGGAACGCGCTGATCGCGGCGCCCGACACGCTGGTGCTCGACACCAGGAACGCCTTCGAGGTGGCGATGGGGACGTTCGACGGCGCGCTCGACCCACGCATCGAGAGCTTTGGCAAGTTCAAGGAATTTGCGGCCGAACGGCTCGATCCTGTCAAACACCGCAGAATCGCGATGTTCTGCACCGGCGGCATCCGCTGCGAGAAAGCGAGCGCGCATCTGCTCGCGCGCGGCTTTGCCGAGGTCTATCACCTCAAGGGCGGCATTCTCAAATATCTGGAAGAGGTGCCGGAGGCTCAGAGTCGCTGGCGCGGCGAATGCTTCGTGTTCGACGAACGGGTCGCGCTCGGTCATGGTTTGCAGCAACTTGGCGCGCAACAACTCGGCTTGCAAGAACTTGGCTCGCCCGAACGAAATAAGGACGCGGCACGTGACGAATGAGATCCAGACGCTCGGCGAGCGCGTCGACACGCTTGAGACGCGCCTCGCCTATCAGGACGACGCGATCGAGACGCTGAACCAGACCATCACCGCGCAGTGGAAGCAGATCGACGCGCTGACGCGAAGGATCGCAGAGCTCGGCGAGCGGCTGCAGGAGGCCGAGGCGAATGCGCCGGGAGCCGCCAATGAGCGCCCCCCGCATTATTGAGCGGGGTTACTGACCGGACGCCTTGAGAAGAAGGTTGCTCACCTCGCCCGACATCATCAGCCGGTTGCGCCCGGCTTCCTTGGCGGCATAGAGCGCCTGGTCGGCGGCCTCGATCAGCGAGGTGACGCCGGCCGTGCGCTCCAGCGCCGGCCGGCAGGCAGCACCGCCGAGCGAAGCGGTGACGCAGCCAGCCGCATGGTTGCTGGCGTGGACGAGGCCCGCATCGCGGATCGCCCGTCGGATCCGGTCGCCGATCAGGGCGCAGCCGGCAGCGTCGGTGTTCGGCAGCAGCATGGCGAACTCCTCGCCGCCGTAACGCGCCGCCAGATCGCCGGAACGATGCATCTCGGCGGCGATGATCTGCGCCACCTGCCGGAGGCAGGCATCGCCCGCGGGATGGCCGTATTCGTCGTTGTAAGACTTGAAGTGGTCGACGTCGATCATCAGCAGGGAAAGGCTGGAGCGCTCGCGATAGGCACGCGCCCACTCCTCCTTCAGTCGTTCATCGAAGCGGCGGCGATTAGCAAGCCCGGTGAGGCTGTCCTCGATCGCGAGCGTTTCGAGCCGGGTCTCGAGCTTCTTCTGCTCGGTGATGTCGCGCGAGATCGCGACCACGCCGTCGACGCTGCCACTCTCCTTGCGGGTCACCCGCATGGTCGATTCGAGCCAGACTTCGGCGTTCTGCCGGTGCGCGTTGCGATAGGTAACGCGCACCTCCTCCTTCTCGCCGCGTTTCATGGCGTCGACGAGAGCCTGGACCTGCGGCCGGTCGTCCGCGTGAATGCCGGCGAGCGCGAGGGTTCCGATCAGCTGATTGGCGCGCCAGCCGACGACGCCAATCGACGATGGCGAGACATAGCGCAGCCGCTCGTCGAGCCCCATACGCGTCACCATGTCGCTGGAGCTTTCGGCAAGCAGTCGGAAATTCGCTTCCTTCTCGACCAGCGCGGCCGCCATGCTCTGGCCCCGCTGCAACTGCCGCACCAGCACCGCACCAATGATTGCGATCAGCATGACCAACGCGAGCACGTAGAGCATGCGGGAGATCACCGCAGCGCGCCAGGGTGCGAGCAGCTCGTCCTTGTCGACGGTGGCGAGCAGGACCAGCGGATAACGGCCAGAGCGCTTGAAGAAGCTGACGCGTTCGGCGCCATCGAGCGGCGACTTGAAATGATAGACGCCGCCCGGCCGCTGCAGAGCAGCGTCGCGGAACAGCGGCGTATTGGCAACGCTGCGGCCGATGTATTTCTCGTTACTCGGGTAGCGCGCGATGATCAGGCCGTCGCCGTGTGTCAACGCCACCGAGCTGTTGCGGCCGATCTCGAACTGTTCGTAGAAATGCGAGAGATATCCCGAGCTGATGGTCGCGAGCACCACGCCACCGAAGCTGCCATCCAGCTTGTTGAAACGGCGCGACAGGGTGACGACCCACTCGCCGTCGAGCAGGCTCTTCACGGGCCGGCCGACATGGGGCTCCCGTTTCGGCGAGAGCTGGTGATAACGGAAGAACGCGTCGTCGTTCAGAGTCGAGCCGATCGTGCCGGGCGAGGTCAACCAGTTGCCGCGGTCGTCAATGATGGCGAGGCTGTGGATGCGCTCTACCGCCTTCTTGCGCACCTCCAGCAGGGTTCTGAGCTTGGCGATCGTGGCCGGCTCGGTGCCGTCCATCTCCAGCCGGCTGACGACGCCGACGACGCCAGAATCCAGCAGATCGAGGCTGTCATCGGCATGCTGCGTCAGCGATCGCGCAACGTTGGCCATCTCGGTCTCGGCGCCCTTGAGCACCGCGTCGCGGGCCGCCCATTCCCGCCAGCCGCTGACGCCGAGGATGGCCACGCAGGTCAGCGCGACGAACGCAGCTGCCCGCAGCGGCAGGCGGCTCAATCCGGCTCTTTGGGTCACAGCACTCATGCGGCAGAATTCTCCGAAGATCGGAAACTCTGCTGCTTCTGTTATTGAACTCTGAAACGCCCGCAGAAATATGCGGCGATGTCGGCGGTTCCCGTAGTCGTACGGACACCGGAATCAGCGCATCGCTAACAGGGCATTAGCAGACCTATCGGAATCCGGCGCTCCCGCGGCTAGCTGAAGATGGCCTTAACCTTGTCCCAGAGCGAGGGATTGTCGGCCTCCGCATCGGCCTTCGAGGGCGTTGGCTGGGCGGCGCTCACGGGATCGGACGCCGGGAAGGTATCTTTCAGCCCGGCGTCGAGCTTGGCGTGGCGATCGGCGGCGAGCGCTTCGTGCAGATCGTCGGCGTGCTTGTCATGCGGCGCGGGGTTGAATGTCTCAGCCATGGTCTCGTCCTCCGTTGGCTGGTCAACGCGGTCGAATTGCGCTTGGTTCCCCTGTTCCGCTTCGGGCCGCGGCGGTGTATCAGGAGCCCTAACCATCCTCAGGACCGTTCGTGCCCCAGTCTGCGACAAAGCCTTTCATCGACGTCCTCTCCGGCCAGCGGCAGGTCATTCCGCCGATCTGGATGATGCGGCAGGCCGGCCGTTACTTGCCGGAATATCGCGAGGTGCGCGCCAGGGCCGGCGGCTTCCTCGACCTCTGCTTCAACCCGGAGCTTGCCGCCGAGGTGACGCTGCAGCCCATCCGGAGGTTCGGCTTCGATGCGGCGATCATCTTCTCCGACATCCTGGTGATCCCCTATGCGCTCGGACGCTCCGTGCGCTTCGAGGTCGGCGAGGGTCCGCGGCTCGAGCCGCTGGATGATCCCGCCAAGGTCGCGACACTGGCCAAGCACGCCAATTTCGGCAAGCTCGCGCCGGTGTTCGAGGCGCTCAAAATCGTGCGCGGCGCGGTCGATCCCAAGATCGCGTTGATCGGCTTCTGCGGCGCCCCTTGGACGGTGGCGACCTACATGGTCGCCGGCCAGGGCACGCCTGACCAGGCGCCGGCGCGGATGATGGCCTACCGGCATCCGGAGGCGTTCGCTGAGATCATCGACGTGCTGGTCGAGAACTCGATCGAATATCTGCTGGCGCAGCTTGCGGCAGGCGCCAACGCCTTGCAGATCTTCGACACCTGGGCCGGCGTGCTGCCACCCGCCGAGTTCGCGCGCTGGTCGATCGAACCGACCCGGCGCATCGTCGAAGGCGTGCGCGCCAAGGTGCCGGATGCGAAGATCATCGGCTTTCCGCGCGGTGCCGGTGCGCAACTGCCCGGGTTCGTCGAGGCGACCGGCGTCAACGCTGTCAGCATCGACTGGACCGCGGAGCCGGCCTTCATCCGCGAGCGCGTGCAGAGCAAGGTTGCGGTTCAGGGCAATCTCGATCCGCTGGTGCTGATCACAGGCGGCGCCGCGCTCGACCGCGCGGTCGACGACACGCTGGCGAATTTTGCGCAGGGGCGGTTCATCTTCAATCTCGGCCACGGCATCCAGCCGGAGACGCCGATCGCCCATGTTGAGCAGATGCTGAAGCGTGTGCGGGGCTGATTTATTTTGCGCCTGGGGAGTGGGAAAACAAAAAAGCACGAAAACAACCCCATGCACAGTAGAGAGGCCACGCCCGATCAATGACTTAGGGCGGACGGAAATCAGGTGCGCCGTCATCGCATCGGATCGCACCAACATTTGACCCGTCGGGCAAAACAGGCGCATGATGCCATCATCACACCGATGCCCGCCTCGCGGCCGACTTAGCGCGGCCGGCTGCGCTCGATAATCTCGGCGGCGCCCTTGGCCAGCAGATCCAGTCCCACCGCACGGCCGAGTTCGCGGGGACGATTGGCGGGACCCGAACGCAAGGCTTCGATGATGGTGTTGCCGGAGAGATCGAGCACGGACGCGGTGAGCGACATCTGATCGCCCGCAATGGTCGAAAAGCCCGCCACCGGCGAATTGCAATGGCCGTTCAGCACCCACAGCACCTCGCGCTCGGCATCGGCGCAGGCGTGAGCAGCGGGATCGTCGATCGATGCGAGAATGCGACGCGTCTGCCAGTCCTGTGCCGCGCATTCGACCGCGACGATGCCCTGCCCCGCTGCCGGCAGCATTTCCGCCGCGGAGAATTCGTAGCCGATGCGATGGGAAAGGCCGACGCGGTCGAGGCCGGACCGCGCCATGATCAGCGCATCGGCAGGCCCCACCGCGCCGCCATCCGGCAGGCGCTGCTTCTCGCCATTGTCGAGTTTTCGCACGCGCGTGTCGGCGGCGCCACGGAAATGGATGATCTCGACGTCGGGAAACAATCGCCGCGCATAGGCGGCGCGGCGGACGGCGTTGGTGCCGATCTTGAAATCCTTGCCACGCGACTGGCGCAGCGCCTCCAGCGTCACGCCATCACGCAGCACCAGCGCGTCGTTGGGAGGATCGCGCGAGAGCGTGGCGCCGATCACGAGACCGGGCGTGTCTTCGTTGCCGGGCATGTCCTTTAGCGAATGCATCGCCGCCTGGAGTTCGCCCGACAGTACGGCGGCGCGGATCTGGGCCACGAAGGCACCACCCTTGCCGCCATGAGGCAACAGCTTGCTGGTCTGGTCGAGATCGCCCGTGGTGTCGAACTTGACGATCTCGACGTCGAGATCGGGCAAGGCAGCGGTCAAGCGGCGCGCGATCTCTTCCGTCTGTGCCAGCGCCATCGCGCTCTTGCGTGTGCCGATCTTGAATCGCGTAGCCAAGTCCAAATCCTCTCAAGACGCGAGTTTACCGCGCATCCTCCAATATCATGTCGGAGGCCTTTTCGGCGATCATGATGATCGGCGCGTTGGTGTTCCCCGATACGAGATCGGGCATGATCGAGCCGTCGACGATGCGGAGGCCTTCGAGGCCCCTCACCTTCAGCCGCTGATCGACCACCGCGAGCGCATCATTGCCCATACGACAGGTCGAGGTCGGATGGTAGATGGTGCTGCCCCGCTCACGGCAATAATCCAGCAGCTCGGCATCCGTGGCTACCTTCGCTCCGGGATCGTACTCGTCGACCACGAACGGCTTCAGCGCCGGTGCATGCAATATCTTGCGCAGGATCTTCAGGCCTTCCACGTTGGTGGTGCGGTCGGTCTCGGTCGACATGTAGTTGATGCGGATCTCCGGCGGCACCGTCGGGTCGGCGCTTTTGATGCGCAAGGACCCGCGGCTTTCGGGACGGAGCTGGCATACCGACGCGGTGAAGCCGGAGAAACCATGAAGCTTCTCGCCCATCTTGTCGGTCGAGAACGGCAGGAAGTGGACCTGGATGTCCGGCGAGGCCAGCCGCGGGCTGGTCTTGAAGAACGCGCCCGCGGTGCCCGCCGCGATCGTCAGCCAGCCTTTGCGGAACAGCGCATAGCGTGCGCCGGCCATGGTGCGGCGGAGCGGATGATTGACGGTGTCGTTGAGCGTAATCTTCTGCGAGCAGCGCATCACAATGCGGACCTGCATGTGGTCCTGGAGGTCGTGACCGACGCCCGGCGCGTCCAGCACGACGTCGATGCCGTGCTTGCGCAGGAGGTCGCCGGGTCCGACACCGGAGAGTTGAAGCAGCTGCGGCGAGTTGTAGGCGCCGCTCGACAGCACGACCTCCTTGCGCGCGCGGGCGCGGCGCAAATTGGCGCCTTGACGGTATTCAACGCCGACGGCGCGGCGGCCCTCGAACAACACGCGCTGGCCGAGCGCGCCAGTTTCGATCTTGAGATTGCCGCGGGCCTTGGCGGGGCCGAGATAGGCCACCGCCGTCGAGGCGCGGCGGCCATTGCGCGTCGTGGTCTGGAACAGGCCGACGCCTTCCTGGGTGGCGCCGTTGAAATCAGGATTGTAGGGCAGACCGCTCTCGACCGCGGCGTCAATGAACGCCTTCGACAACGGATCGGTCACCACCATGTTGGACACCGGCAGCGGGCCGCCGCTGCCGTGATATTGATCGGCGCCGCGCGACTGGTTCTCGGCCTTCTTGAAATAGGGCAGCACGTCGTCATAGCCCCAGCCGGCGTTGCCGCGCTGACGCCATCTGTCGTAATCCTCGTGCTGGCCGCGAACATAGAGCAGGCCGTTGATCGAGCTCGACCCGCCCAGCGTCTTGCCGCGCGGCTGGAACACCTGACGGCCCTTCAGCTCGGGCTCCGGCTCGGTCTGGTACATCCAGTTGACGGTCTTTTCCTTGAACAGCTTGCCGTAGCCGAGCGGCACGTGGATCCAGATGTTGGAATCCTTCGGGCCTGCTTCGAGCAACAGTACGCTGTGCTTGCCGTTCGCCGAGAGCCGGTTGGCGAGCACGCAGCCTGCAGAGCCGGCGCCGACGATGACGTAGTCGAACTCAGGGTCGGAGGGCGAGAGGGAGGAAGTTGCGTTCATGCGCTACTGTTCTTTTTGTTGGGGAGCGTTTCCAATCATCACTTAGCACGATCATGCAGCGACGCGCAGCGCCTCGACCAGCGACCTGAACGCACGGGCATATTCCGCACCCGCCCTTGCGATATCGGCGCGGCCGGCGCAGGCGACCGCCGCTTCCGTGACCGCGCCGAGCAGCAGCCGGGCCAGCGGCTCGACCGGCTGCCGCGCGATCAGGCCAGCCTCCATCGCCGCCGCAATCGCACGCGGCAGCTTGCCGCCGAAATGTTTGGCGTCGATCTCGCGCCAGCGCTCCCAGCCGAGCACCGCCGGGCCGTCGCGCAGGATGATCTGGCCGGTCGGCCCCTTCGCGGTTGCGGCGAAATAATGCTGGGTGCCAGCGACCATCGCGGCAAGCACATCCTTCTCGGCACGGGCCGTGCTGTCGATCTCCGCGACGAGGTCGCGCGAGACCTGGTCGAACACCGCTTCGAACACCGCCTCCTTGGTCTTGAAGTGATGATAGACCGCGCCCTTGGCGACGCGGGCGGCTTCGGCGATCTCGTCCATCGTCGTCGCGGCAAAGCCTTGCGACCCGAACAGGCGGCGCGCCGCCGTCAGGATCGCTTCCGATGTCGCAGCCCGCCGCTCCGCCTGTTTCGCCATGGCTCTGCTGTAGTCGAAACGGACGAGGACAGCCAGTTGACTTTTCGACCGCCGGTCGGTATTTACCGACTACCAGTCGGTTTTATTTGTGAGGTGCGCCATGCCGAGCCGTGATGTCGTCGAAGCTTTTGCCAAACGATTGGAGGACGGGGATTTCGTCGGGGCGATCCTCGACTACTACACGCCGGACGCTGCCACCTGTGAAAACCAGGCCGAACCCCTCGTCGGACGCGACAAGCTCGCGGCCAAGGAGCGCGGCGTGCTGGCAGCCTTCAAGGAGGTCAAGGCAGTGCGCATCGGGCCGAGCCTGATCGAAGGCGATCATGTCGCCACGCGCTGGACCTTCAGCTTCACCAACGCCGAGGGCATCATCCGAACGTTGGATGAGATCGCGTGGCAGAGGTGGCGGGGCGATCAGTTGATCGAAGAACGGTTTTATTACGACCCCAAACAATTGGGACGCTGAGCCGCTGACTGTCTCTACGAGACCGGCTTCACACCCGGCGGCTACCATCCCCTTCGCCCGAACGCAGGATCGACGGTGCTTCGGTCCTGGGCCAGTTGAGCCGCATCGCCATTGTGCTCATGCGGTCGAACGCCGGCGCCAAAGCGCCGGCGCTCAAATCAAGTTTATTGGGCCAAGCCCACTGTTCCGGCCTCCGTCCTCACGACCGGCGGCGGATTCCACTTTCCGGTCAGCGCATCGGACTTCGGGCTATAAAGGCGCATGGTCAGATTAAAGGCTCCCTTCGGCGCCGGAAGCCAGTTCGCATCCTTGTCCTTGCCCGGGCTATCATTCTGGAAGAATATATCGAGCGACCCGTCTGCGTTGTACTTGAACGGCATCCAACTGCTCACGGCAAAACGGTTGAGCGCATTGCCGACCTGAAAACCTTCCGGGTCGTATAGCGTGATCGACCAGAAGGCGTTGACCGGCGGGGCGGCGCCCTTCTCGAACGTAATTGTGTACTTGTTGGCTCCATCCAGCGGCTTGCCGGTCGCGTCGCCGAGATTGAGCGGATAGATGGCATCCTCAGGCAGGTTCGCGCCCAGCCCAAGTTGGGCGACGATGGCCCGCTTCAAATAGTAGTTGCCGTAGACACCCATCGTATCGGTGTTCATCGACCAGCCATTTGCGACCCGCGCAAGTGTCGGCACTTTCCAGGCCATCAGCTTCTGGCCGTCGTGCGGAGCGGTCTCCAGCGCCCGTTGCAACACCGGATCGAGCTTGCCGATGTCAAAGCTCTTGCCGGGCTCGATGCCGATTTTCTTCATCTGCGCAATGATCGGCTCATCGGTAGCATGCGGCGGGTGAAGCTTGAGCAGTTCTGCGGCGCTGGCGAAGTACACGCCGGCCGACATGGTATCGACCTGGACCTTCGGCGGCGTCTTCATGTCGACGCTTGGGTCCGGCTTGAACTCGACCGGCTTGGGTGTCTTGCCGTACTCGGAAAGCAGCGTGACCTTGTAACCGGCCTGGATCTTATGGACGGCATCGTAATCGGGCGGGCCATCCGTCTTGGTGCGGCCGATCACCCAGACATGGGGCGTCGGCGCCTCGATGCGCTGGGTGTCGCTCGGAAGCTTGAATTCTTCCGCGAATCTTTCGCGCAGATCGGGCCGCCAGCCCGGGGGCGTGATCAGGAACGTGCCGGCCTTGGTGCCCGTCGTTCGCCAGCCTGGCGACGCGAAGACATCGGTCCACATGTCGAGCATTGGCAGCAGATAGTAGCGCTCACTTGTATCTGGTGCGGAGATGACGACAGGCTCCTTGGTCATGTTCAGCCAGGAGACGGAATACAGCGTGTCGAAGTTCGACCGCACCACGCCCTTGAAATTGGCCGGGGGGTATTCCGGCACGTTGACAAAGGTATTCATCGGACCTCTGAAATCGGTCGTGCCGTTGGTGAATTGCTTTCTCGAGATGTCCATCGACATGAGCGAGTAGAAGTAGACATAGGCATCCACTGCGATGGCATGCGCCTCTTGTTCGGTGATGGCCGGTGCAGTGCCCTGCGCCTGCGCGACAGGCACGGCCGCCGCACCAAGGCAAAGAGAAATTGTCAGCGTCAGAATTCCTCGAAACATGTCGAATCCTCCTCTTCTGATTTGGTGACCTCTGATTTGCGACTTCGTTCAATTCACTTTGTACCGTCGGAATGACCGCGTTCGAGGGTCTGAGCATTGAAGGTCTCAGCGTATTGCCTTGCAGCGTGGCGCCACCGGAATTCAGCACGAAGAGAAGAATGGCAGCAAAGCCGATGTCAGATGCGTTCACACCGCTCGCGGCGGTATGAATTGAAGTATTTTCGATCCAGCGCGAGGGGCGCTTATTGCTTGCAAGATAACGTGCGTCACCGACCGCATCAAACGCCGCACGGCGTCTGCAGAACTCGAAACAAATTGCTAGAAACAGAGATATAAAGCCTGGTCGAACTAGCGTCGCTTGAGGGGCATCTTCGGTCGCTTGCGCAATACGGGCCCTCTAGAATTACTTTAGCACAACCTGAACGTTTGGGCCAGCAGGGATCGTCTGCGTCTTCAATACCCCACTACTATCACAATCTGCCTCGTGTTCTTGCTCGCGCGATCGGGCTGGTTGCCCGAAACTGTCTCGGTGCTGGTCGGTGTGTTTACTCGCACAATATTGAGAGACAATCTCCTTCGTTCCCCTTGATTCAGATCAATACGATGCCCGCTCGGTCGCCTGATGAAATTGCTTCAGTGAAATCTCAAACGGGGAGTCCTGCATGAAGATTGTATTGCTGACCTTGGCGATGATAGGCGGCCAAACAACAATTCCAGTCAGCGAACGCGTCCCTCAACTCAATGTCGAGGCGACCTGCAAGGCCACCGTAGCCACTGACAAGGCGATGGGCCTGGATCTGGCGCAGTCCTACGACGATTGCATGCGCGACGAAAATTCCGCGCTGCAACAACTTCATTCCGTTTGGCTCACGAATTCCGACAGCCTTCGAACCCGATGCGAAGGCGAAGCGACGGCTGGCGGCAGTGACAGCTATGTCGACCTGCTGACCTGCATGCAAATGGCGGATTGGGCAAAATCGACTTCGGACGCTCCAAAATTGAAGGGAGCGAGCAAGAACCGAAACAAGCTGTGAGATGGCGCCGAGGATTATTTGCAGGCGGGTGCCGTGCCAAGTCCAGGCGCTCCCGCCCTAACCGCATCGCGTGATCGGAAGTCTCGGCACCGAGCCGACCGCCGGCTCGAAGCTGTTTGGACGCACGTTCCCTCGTGGCCTCAAAGGCGTCGATGGCCGGGACATAGGCGAGCGGACGCGACGCTGTCCTTCGAACGGATTAGCCCGGCCATGGCGCCATAGTAGCTTCAGCGCCCCAAGCTCCGTGACCGTAACCTCGCCGGCGCGCATTTGTATCGATTTGTTATCGATACGACGTGACGAACACGCAGAAGTGGTCGCGGCTATCGTCGCAAGCGGGGATAATTCATAGTTCGTCAAAGGTTTGCAGCGAATTCTCCGGATCGGGCCGGACAAACGGCCCATGCTGCTGGGCTCTGGAATGCAGACTCAAACGACCAGCTATTTCGCGCGGCTGTTCGCGGGCGATCTGTCGGCCTTTGGCGGTCCTGCAACCGACGAAGCCGTCACCGGCCATATCCGCGCCGAACAGATGTCGCTGGTGCTCGGCTATTCGGTCGGCATCATGCTGGCGAACGCCTGCAATGCTGCCGTACTCGCGATCGCGCTGTGGCAATCGCCCGACCGGATGTTCGCGCTGATCTGGGCGGTCGCCGTGGCCGGCGCTGCGATCGCGTTCGGTCTGCAATCCCACGCCGCGCGCCGCATCACCAAGCCGCAATTCGTCTCGCGCCGCGCCATGCATCGGCTGGTGCGCAATGCCTTTCTGCTCGGCGCCGCCTGGGGCATCGTCCCGGTCGCGTTCTTCCCAGGCGCTTCGACCGGCGGGCAGCTCGTCATCACCTGCCTTTGCTCGGGAATGCTGGCCGGCGGCGCGCTTGCCTTCGGCACGATCCCGATCGCGGCCATCGCTTTCACGGCGCCCATCTTCGTCGGGATCGCCATTTGCCTCGGCAGGAGCGGCGACCTCGCCTTCCTGCTGATCGCCTTTCTCGTCGTGGTCTACGGAAGCGTGTTGTTGCGCGGCGTATTCGTCAATTCATTCGCGTTCGCACGGCGCGTGATGCGGCAGATCGAGGCCGAGCGCACGGTGCGGCAGGACCCTCTGACCCATCTGCCCAATCGCGTCGCCTTCAACGAAACGCTCGATGCTGCCTTGAAGCGGCTCGCTCTGTCCGGCGAGGAATTCGCGGTGCTCCTGCTCGATCTCGATCGCTTCAAGGAGGTCAACGACAAATTTGGCCATCCCGCCGGCGACGAATTTCTGGTCCAGATCGCAAGCCGCCTGCAACGCTGCACCCGCGCGGCCGAGCATGTCGCACGCATCGGCGGCGACGAGTTCGCGCTGGTGATGGCCAATCTGGCGCGGCCGGAGGATGCGCTCGAGATCGCCGAGCGCTTCGTCGCGGCCTTCGACGAACCGTTCCAGATCGAGGGCCGCCAGATCGTCGGCGCGACCAGCGTCGGCATCGTGCTGGCGCCGCGTGACGGCAGCACGCAACTCGACATCATGAAGAACGCCGACACCGCGCTCTACCGCGCCAAGAAGGCCGGACCCGGCACGGTGTGTTTCTTCGAGGAAGCCGACGACCGCTCGTCACGCGACCGCAAGGCGCTGCAATCGGATCTGGAAGGCGCCATCGCCAGGGACGAGCTGTTCCTGGTCTTTCAGCCCTTTCTCGACCTCGGCGGCAACCGCATCACCGGCTTCGAGGCGCTGCTGCGTTGGCAGCATCCCCAGCGCGGACTGGTGCCGCCGAGCGAATTCATACCGATCGCCGAGGAAACCGGCTTGATCCACGAGATCGGCGAATGGGTCGTCCGCCGCGCCTGCGCGACGGTTGCCGAGTGGCCCAAAGAGATCAGGGTCGCCGTGAATTTCTCGGCCGCGCAGTTTCACAACAACGGTCTCCTCCAGATCATCGTGCAGGCGCTCGCGGACGCGAAGATCGCCCCGCACCAGCTTGAGATCGAGATCACGGAATCAATGCTGCTGTCGAAATACGCCTCCGCCGCATCCGTCCTGAATGCGCTGCTGGAGCTCGGCGTCACCGTGGCGCTCGACGATTTCGGCACCGGCTTCTCCTCGCTGACCTACCTGCGCAAGCTGCCGTTCAGCCGCATCAAGATCGACCAGTCCTTCATCCGCGACATGCTGGTGCAGCCCGACTGCGCCGCGATCGTGAAATCCGTGATTGGGCTCGCGCGCGACCTGCGCATCGGCGTGGTCGCGGAAGGCGTCGAGACCGCCGACCAGCTCGAATATCTGCACCAGATCGGTTGCGACGAAGTCCAGGGTTATCTCATCAGCCGGCCTGTGTCGGCGGATGGAGTCATGGCCCTGCTGGACACGAAGAAGCTGCGGGCAACCTACGCGGCGTAGGTGGAAATCAGATGGGCCCGAATGCCGACCACAAGGACGGTGAGCCCTCTCCCGCTTGCGGGAGAGGGCTGGGGAGAGGGTGTCTCCGTAGAGGGAATCCCCAAGAGGAGAGAGCCCTCACCCGCGCCTTCGGCGCGACCTCTCCCGCAAGCGGGCGAGGTGGAGCCCGCGGCGCCTTCCATTCCGCCAGATGGATCCCGCTGCAATTCGTTTAGACCGGATCCGCACGCAGCAGCGTATCCACCGTGATGGTGCCCCGTGCGCGGGAGACGCAGGCGCAGATCTTCTGGTTGCTTTGCTTCTGATGGTCGCTGAAGAAGACGTCGCGATGGTCGATCTCGCCGTCGATGGCGACCACGTCGATGGCGCACAGGCCGCATTCGCCGCGCTTGCAGTCGTACATCACGTCGTGGCCGCTGGCGTTGAGGACATCAAGCATCGAGCGCTCGCGCGGGATCTCCAGCTCGACATCTGAGCCCTTCAGGCGCACGCGAAATGTCTCGGTCGGCAGCGTGCCGCTCGAACCAAAAGTCTCGTAGCGAAGATCGGGAAGCGGATGGCCGGCGCCGATCCAGGCGTGGCGCGCGGCATCCAGCATTCGCATCGGGCCGCAGAACAGCGCCAGCGCGTCCTTGGGCACCGAGGCGAACAGCGCGTCGAGATCGAGCCGCTTGCCCTCATCGCTGGCGTGAACGACCAGGCGATCACCAAGCACGGCGGCGAGATCGTCGAGATAGGCGGCTTCTTTGCGCGAGCGCACCGCGTAGTGCAGCGTGACATCGGCGCCGCGCCGGGCCAGCGCCTGCGCCGCACCTAGGATCGGCGTGATGCCGATGCCGCCGGCGATCAGGCAATAATGTTGACGCGCCCAATCGACTGCGAGCAGCGAGGCGGGCGTCGTGATGTCGAGCCGCGCGCCCGGCTGCAACGACCACATATAGCGCGAGCCGCCACGCGAATCCTCGGCGCGGCGCACCGCGATCCTTAGACCCTGCGACGACGCTTCCCCGACCAGCGAATAGGACCGCGTCTCCGGCTGCCCGTCGATGGTGACGCTGATATTGATGTGGCTGCCGACCGCATAGGCGGCGCCATCGAACTGGTCCGGCCGGATCAGGAATTCGCGGATACTGGGCGCGAGATCGCGCGTCGAGACGAGCGTCGCCGGAATCCAGGTTTCGATGAAGCGCATGGTGACGGCCCTCAATCGGTTGCGGACTTGATCAGCGCGAGCGCTGGCAGCAGGTCGAGATGGGTCCGGTTGCGCAGTGCGAGCCGCAAATTGCGCACCGCGAGCCGCGCATGCTCGCGCATGACCGCTTCGGCACGGGCGCCTTCGCGATTCTCGATGGCGTCGATCACGACGCGGTGGTGCTCCTGCCCGATGATCAGGATCTGCTGCGCCTCGGGCAGCGCCGACTGCGCCATCACGAAACCGCTTGGGGACGCAAACGGCAGCGACGAGGCGCGGTCGATCTGCCGGATCAGCGGCGGGCTACGCGACAATTCGGTGAGCAGGGCGTGGAAGCGCGCGTTCAGAGTGACATAGGACGAGAACGCATCGACCGAGATCGGGACCTGGCGCAACAACTCGTCGATCGCGGCGAGGCACTCCTTCAGCGGCTCGAGCTCGCGCGCGGAGACGCCGCGCTCGGCGGCAAAGCGCGCGGCGAGCCCTTCCAGCGTGCCGCGCAGCTCGATGGAATCAGAGATGTCGCGCTCGGAGAATGCCTTCACCATGAAGCCGCCGGAGGGAATCGCCTCCAAGAGGCCCTCCTCCTCCAGCCGCACCAGCGCCATGCGCACCGGGGTGCGCGAGGCGCCGGTCGTCTCCACCGCCTGCAGCTCGGAGATGCGCTCGCCGGGGCGCAATGAACCCGACAGGAGCTGGTCGCGCAGCGCGAGCTGCGCCTTCACGGTCTGCGAGACGGAGCGGTCGACCTCACGCTCGGCCATGTCGGCTTACTCCGCGGCCTGGAGATGATGCGGCGGGTTTTCCTTTGCCACCATCTTGTCGATCAGCTTGCGCGTCCACATCGCACCGGCGTCGATGTTGAGATTGTAGAAGATGCGATCAGGGTTCTCGTCCATTGCGCGCTGCTGCGCCTCGAGGATCAGCTCGTCCTCGTGGAAGATGCCGGAGACGCCCTCGCGGATCTCGGTGGTGATGCGCTGCTCGCCGAGCTGATAATTGCGCACGAAGGCCCAGAAATAGTGGCAGGTCTTCTCGGTCTCCGGCGTGATGGTGTTGAGCACGAAGCCGTTGACGCCTTGCGAGCGGTCGCCTTCCGGCGCACCGGTGCCGGTCGGCGCCACGCCGACGTCGATGGCAATGGTGCACGGCGCCTCGAAGCGGATGATCTGCCAGCGGTCGACGAGCCCGGACTTGCCGAGTTGTTTCGCCCAGAACGGCGGCGCTTCGATGCCGCGCATCCAGCGCGTCACCGTAACAGTCTTCTCGGCATGGGTGACGTCGAACGGCGCCTCCGCGACCGCCTCGTTGCCGATGGACGAGCCGTGCACGAACGTCTCGTGGGTGAGGTCCATGAGATTGTCGAGCACGAGGCGGTAGTCGCAGTTGACGTGGATGGTCTTGCCGTCGCCGGCCCAGGCCGGGTCGTGATTCCAGTGCAGGTCGGGCACGAGCGCAGGATCGGCCAGCGCGGGATCGCCCATCCAGAGCCAGATGTAGCGATGACGCTCGACCACCGGATAGGCGCGCACGCAGGCCGACGGGTTGATGGTCTCCTGCGAGGGCATGAAGGTGCAGCGCCCTTGCGCATTGTATTTCAGGCCGTGATAGCCGCAGACGACGGTATCGCCTTCGAGCCGGCCCTTGGACAGCGGCACCAGGCGGTGCCAGCAGGCATCCTCCAGCGCGGCGACCGAGCCATCGGCCTTGCGGTACATCACGACGTGCTTGCCGCAGATCGTCCGCGGCAGCAGTGCCGGCTTCACATCGGCGTCCCAGGCGGCGGCATACCAGGCGTTCATCGGGAAGGGTTTTGTCACCGGTCTCACTCCCAAGGCTTATGGATACGTTATGTATACAATAGCGGAGGGACGGAATCGTTCAAGCGCGGATATGGTGTATTATAATACCTTAATACCAGATCGTGTATACATACATAGCTCCGCGGTCATTCCCCGCGAAAGCGGGGAATCCAGTACGCCGGGGCAGACGTTGGGTTCACACAACTTCCGCCGCGGCGTACTGGATCGCCCGCCTGCTGCTGTTTAGACCGGACAGATCACTGACAGGTGTTCGGAGACATAGCTGACACATCAAAATGGGCTGGTCTGGTCGATTC
>NZ_JBVVPQ010000050.1:0-55835 GCF_055811695.1 Bradyrhizobium sp. MI1.3
CTATCGATGTCTTCGATCCGCAGTCCCGCGACTTCGGAGGCCCTGAGTCCGGCCGCATAGGCCGTGGTGAGCGCGGCGCGGCTCTTCAGGCTGGATACGGCCTCGAGGAACTGAACCACTTCGTTGGCGCTGAGCACGACCGGCAGCTTGCGCGGTTCTCGCGCATAGGGAATGCGCTCCGGGATCAGCGCCTCGCCGAGCGTGACGCCGTAGAAAAACCGTAGCGCACAGACGATCTGGTTCAGCGCCGGCCATGAGATGTCGGTCGAGACCAGATGCACCTGGAAGGCGCGGACGTCTTCCAGTTCCAACCGGTCAGGCGATCGGCCGAAATAGCGGCTGAACTTCGAAACCGCGCTGATGTAGGATCGCTGCGTCGCCGGCGACAGATTGCGGACTGTCATGTCCTCGATCATGCGGCGGCGAAGAGGGCTCAAATCGGCCATCTCAATACCCTGTCTGAGGGGGGCTCCAACACCCACATCCTCTCAGCCAGGAGGCGATCTACGCCACCTCGCCACGCACGCCGCGACAGCGGCTTCGGAGAGGCCATTGCGGCACCCGCCGAGCTGTGCGTTATAACCAGAACGCTGCCATGTAGCTCAGCGCTCAGTTGCAGGCAGCAAACCAATCAGCGCTTTAGCCTCGGACTTCAGCACTTCAACGGCAGATTTCCGAGCATCTGCATCAAAGCGAGTGCGAATGGCGGAGACTGAGAGCGCGCCCCGCAATTTGCCATAGACATCGGTTACGGGCACCGCTGCGGCCGCAACCTCAGGATCACGCTCGCCGATCGAGACGTAGAAGCCACGATCTCTGATCTTCTTTCCATCAGCTAATGCAAAATCGCGGTAAGCGGTAAGAACGCGGCCCGCAGCGCCGCGATCAATCGGCAATCGTTGTCCTTCTTCGAGGTGATGCCGGACGGAACGCGGAGAATTAACGCGATAAAGGCAAATGCGCTCGTCGCCCTCCGCGATGTAGAAGGATGCGGTCTCTCCGGTTGCTTCGACCAGACGATGGAGCGAGGGTCTGATCAGGTCACCGAGGTCCAGCCCACGCTGATAGAGCGCCCCAAGGCGCCATAGCTCCGGTCCGGGTCGAAATAGCCGGTCGGTCCCCCGCACCAGGAATCCGTCCGCTTCCAGGGATGCGGCAAGGCGAAGGACCGTGCTCTTGTAGAAGTCGGTCGCCTCGGCAATCTCGGTCAGCGTCATGGCTGCGCGCTCAGCGCCGAAGGCCTTGAGGATCGCCAGGGCGCGCCCGACCGCATCAACCCCTGTCTTTGCCATTGATACAGTCCTCGTGTTCTGTTGTGCAGAACAGATATCCAGAATGGACAGAAAGTCCAGTATTCAATGCTCATTTGGGTTCTATGTTGCAGAATGAAATTGACTCCGGATGTAGCGGCAGTTACCTGTTTTGAGGCTTAGAACAGGTTCTGCGGAGCGAAACAATGGAAGGGCAGCCGGCACTTGCCGTCGACCTGCGCGACGTGATGATTCGCTTCGGCGACTTCACCGCCGTGAAAAGCATGAACCTCCAGGTCGGCGAAACCGAATTCGTTGCAGTGGTCGGGCCGACCGGCTGCGGAAAATCGACCATTCTCAATACTGTCACCGGACTGCTGAAGCCGGCCGCCGGCGAGGTTCGCATTTTCGGCAAATCGCTTGGGGGCCTGAACGGTCAGTCCGGCTACATGCTTCAACAGGAAGGGCTGCTGCCCTGGAAAACAGCCCAGGACAATGTCGGCCTCGGGCTGGTGTTTCAGGGAAGCTCGATCGCGAAAGCGCGCGAGCAGGCGCGGCCCTGGCTCGCCAAGGTTGGCTTGAAAGGGTTCGAGGAGCGCTATCCGCACCAATTGTCCGGCGGCCAGCGCAAGCGGGTCGCCATGGCGCAGACCCTGATCATGCAACCGAAGATCGTCCTGATGGATGAGCCTTTCTCAGCGCTGGACGTTCACACCCGTCGTCTCATGCACCGTATCCTACTCGACCTCTGGCAGGCGGACCGGCGCTCACTCGTTTTCATCACCCATGACCTCGATGAGGCGATCACACTGGCGGACCGCGCCGTTGTGATGTCTGCCGGTCCCGCGAGCCGCATGGTTGGCGATGTCAGGATCACGCTGCCTCGTCCCCGCGACGTCTCGGCGCTACAGACCACCGACGAGTTCGTCGCGCTTTACCGTGAAATCTGGTCGCTGCTCGGCGCCGAAGTGGAGAAAAGCTATGCCACGCAGGGGTAAGGTCGCTCTCACACAGTTCGCCATCGTGCTTGGGCTGATCCTGATCTGGGAATTGGGCGTGCGGGCCGGGTTGATCGACCCGTTCTTCTTTCCGGCCCCGTCGACACTCATCGCAAGGATCGGAGAGTGGATGTCAACGGCCGACTTCTGGACCGATGTCAGCATAACACTGCTGGAGACGGTCCTGTCTTTCCTGGCTGGTATCGGGATCGGCACGGCGCTTGGTATCTGGTTGGGCTTAAGCCCGTTTGCGGCCGAGGTCGTTCAGCCCTTCATCAAGATGTTCAATGCGATCCCGCGCATCTTGCTGGGGCCCATTTTTGTCATCTGGTTCGGATTGGGCCTCACCTCCAAGGTCGCGCTGGGCGTGACGCTGGTTCTCTTCGTCGCTTTTTTCAACACCTTTCAGGGCGTTCGCGAGGTCAATCCGGTCGTGCTCGCGAATGCGCGCCTGCTACGTGCATCGAAGTCCTCCCTGCTGCGCCATGTCTACCTGCCGTCCGCCACCACGTGGATCCTGTCGAGCCTGCGGGTGTCGGTCGGCATGGCTGTGATGGGAGCAGTGGTCGCCGAATATCTCGGTTCGTCCGCGGGATTGGGGCACCTGATTGCGCAGGCCGAGGGCGTCCTCGACGCGACCGGAGTGTTCGCAGGAATCATCGTCCTCTCCGCCTTCGTCGTTGCTCTCGATGCCATTGTCGACCGCGCGGAAAAACGGCTCCTGGTCTGGCGGCCCGCACCTGCCCACGAAGCCTGATCGTACCGCTCTCCCATTCTCATGGAGTTTCCCATGCACGCTTTTCCACGACTGATGCTGGTCATCGCGATAGCCGCATTCCCGGTTATCTCGACTTATGCCGCCGAGCCCGAGAAGACAAAATTGAAGATCGCAGTGGGGTCACAGATCCTCAACTATATGCCTCTCGAACTTGGCGTGAAGCTGGGCGCCTTCAAGGAAGAAGGGGTTGACGTGACCGTCGAGAACTTCCAGGCCGGTGGCTCGAAGGCTTTGCAGGCGTTGATCGGCGGCTCGGTGGACGGGACCGTCGGCTTTTATGATCACACCATTCAGATGCAGGCCCAAGGCAAGCAAATTTCCTGCGTGTTCCTGCTCAATGACATTCCCGGCGTGTTGCTCGGTGTCCGCGGCGACCTCGCTGACAAGGTCAAGACAGGTGCCGGCCTGAAGGGCCTGAAGCTCGGGATCACGGCGCCGGGGTCCTCGACCGATACCATGGCGCGCTACTACATCAAGAAATCGGGATTGGGCTCGCGCGATGTAAGCATCATCGCGGTTGGCAGTGGTGCACCCGGCATGGTGGCGCTCGAGGCCAAGAATATCGACGCGCTCGTCTATTTCGATCCGATTGCGACCCTTCTCGCGCGCAAGAAAAGTGCGACACCGCTGTTCGACGCGCGTACGGTCGAAGGCTCAAGGCAGGCCTTTGGCGGAATCTATCCGACCGCGTGCCTTTACCTTCAGCAGTCCTTCATCGACAAAAATCCGGAAACGGTCCAGCGCCTCGTCAACGCCTTGTTCAAAACTCATCGCTGGATCAACACGGTTACGGCGGAGCAGCTCGTCGACGCGATGCCTCCTGCATACAAGACCGACAATCGCGAGGTGAACATCGAGATCATCAACGCGTCGAAAGCGCTGTTCTCGCCAACCGGTCAGATGGACATCGACGCGGCCAAGATCCCGCTGGCTGTCCTAGGCGACTTTGATCCGAAGATCGCAGCCGCAAAGATCGACCTGATCAAGACCTTCACGAATCGATTCGCGGAACGTGCTGCGCAGCAACTGAAATAAGTTGCGTACTAAGCGCTCGCTATCGGATCACCTACAAGAAGGCTCTTCAGATGTCTCTGCCGCTAACCGGTATCCGCGTTCTCGACCTGTCAAACGTGTTGGCGGGTCCGTTCTGCGGTTACCATCTTGCACGCCTTGGCGCGGAGGTCATTAAGGTGGAAAATCCGAACGGCGGCGACCTGGCGCGGCGCCTCGGCGCGGATCCGCAAAGAGCGGAGCGCCTGCAGGGACTCTCGTTTGTCGCTGTGAACGCCGGCAAGCAATCGATTGCACTGGACCTGAAATCGGAAGCGGGCCGCGAGGTGTTCTTGCGACTGGTCAAGGAAGCCGACGTGGTGCTCGAAAACTTCCGGCCGAAGGTGATGGAACGCCTTGGCCTCGGCTTTGATGTGCTTGTCAGGCTGAACCCGCGTCTGGTCTACTGCGCGATCTCCGGCTTTGGGCAGAGCGGACCGTGGTCCGCCCGTCCGGCCTATGACCAGATCGTCCAGGGTCTCTCCGGAGCCATGAGCGTCACCGGCGATATAGCCTCGGCTCCCCTGCGCACGGGCTTTCCGATCTCGGACACGATTGCGGGACTGACTGCTGCGTTTGCTATCGCCGCGGCTCTGGTCGACCAGCGGCATAGGCAACGGGGTCGGTTCATCGACGTGTCCCTGCTCGAGGCCACCATTGCGGCGATGGGATGGGTCGTCTCCAACCACCTGAACGCCGGGATCGAGCCGCAGCCCATCGGCAACGAGAACTTTACCGCGGCTCCCTCCGGCACGTTCCGCACCGCAACGGGCCCGCTGAACATTTCTGCCAACGAGCAGAAGCAGTACCAAGCCCTATGCGACCTGATCGACCGACCGGATCTGAAGACGGATCCACGCTTTGCTGGACGCGAGATGCGCAAGGTGAACCGCGCTGCGCTGAGCGCGGAGTTGAACAAGGCATTGAGTTGCAAGCCCGCTGAGGAATGGGAGGCCCAAATGAACTTGGCTGGTGTCCCTGCCGGCCGTGTGCTGACGGTCTCGCAAGTGTTGCAGCAGCCACAGGTCGTTGAGCGCGGATTCGTCGAGACTTTGGCGGCAGAACAAGACGATGCGCAGCCGTTACGAATCACGCGGCCGGGGTTCCGGCTGGATGAGGAGTTTTCGGTGCCTTCACCACCTGCGACGCTCGGAGCAGACACTGAGCGATGGCTGCAGCGGCTCGGCTATTCGTATGCGGAGGTTGAGCAACTAGTCTCAAGCCGAGCCGTCGGGACGCCAAAGCAAGGAGAGGCTGATTTCCTGCCCGTCCGCGCAGCCACGGACGGACCGATATCATGACATCCGACGGCTTGCGTCGGTTGGCAATCGGCAGGTTGAAAGGACGGAACCGGAAATGAGCGAAGAAGAACTGAGACAGCAAGCGGCCAGTTGGTGGCGAACCTCCATTTGCGATATCGCGCCAGGTCGCATCGCCTATCGGGGTTATCCAATTGAAGATTTGATAGGCCGCGTTTCTTTTCCCGCCATGATTTGGCTGATGTTACGTGGCAATCTGCCGACGCCAGCACAGGAGCAGCTGCTGCAAGCTGCGCTGGTTGGATCCGTTGACCACGGTCCGCACGCGCCCTCCATTGCAATTGCCCAAATGGCGGTGAGCTGCGGCCTGCCCCTGAATGGCGCAATGGCCTCGGCAATCAACACGCTCGATGACGTGCATGGCGGAGCAGGGGAGCAGGCTATCGAACTCTACGAGGATGTGCTGCGACGGCGCCAAGGGCGAGAGATCGAGCAGGCCGCTGGCGCTGCAATCGACCATTTCACCGCAACCCGCAGCAAATATCTGCCGGGCTTCGGCCACCGGTTTCATCCAGTCGACCCGCGCGCGGCCCCGCTATTGGCGCTGGTGGATGCCGCAGCTGACGAGGGCAGTGTCGGCGGCGATTATGCCAAGGCCGCTCGCGCGATCGAGCGGGTGATGCAACAGCGCAAGAGCAAGCTCATTCCGATGAACATCGATGGCGCGACCGCGGTCATTTACGGCGAACTGGGCTTCGCCTCTCCGCTCGCGCGGGGGGTCTTCTGCTTGTCGCGCGCGGTCGGAATCCTGGCTCACGCCTGGGAGCAAACTGGGCGCAACGATCGCAACAAGGGCCCAATGCCCAAGCAGTTCGGCTACAAATACGAGGGCCAGCCGCGTCGCAGGCTCGAAGGCGCATCATGAGCATCTCGAAAACCCGCCCAAGCTGATGGAGGCCAGCGTGTTCTCGTCGATGCCGGCGGAGTTTCGTCGCCCGGCTGCTTCTTCGGAATGGGTAGACGCGAACCGCGGGGCATATCCAGTAGATTGTTTCATGGAGGGACCGTCGTTCGACCAGTCCGGGAATCTCTATGTCGTCGACATCCCCTTCGGCTGCATTTCCGGATTTTACCGGAGGGCATCTGGTCTTTGATCATCGAATACGACGGCTGGCCGAACGTCTGAAGGTTGCTCCGGACGGCCGGATGCTCGTGTCCGACTATATCAACGGTCTCCTGGAGCGATCCACAGAGAGGGACCATCCGACCGGTGCTGGGCCACCGCAATTCCGAGTCCTTCATAGGCTGCAACGACCTGCATATCGCGACCAAAGGCGACATCTATTTCACCGATCAGGGCCAGACTGGATTGCACGATCGGACCGGCCGGGCATTTCGACTGTGCCCTGACGGCCGGATCATTGCTTGATTTCTAATGGCCCGGGCCCGAATGGCCTGGTGCTCAGTCCGGACGAGACCGTATTGTTCGTTGCAATGACGCGCGACAATAGCATCTGGCGCGTACCGCTGATGCGTGATGGCGTGGGGAAAGTCGGACGATTCAGCTGGTTCTTCGCGACGAGCGGTCCTGACGGACTGACGGTCGATCAAAAAAGGGCGGCTCTTTGTCGCGCATGATCCCCTCGGCCACGTTTTCGTATTGGCGCCAAACGGCGAAGCGGTCCGCTCGCATCCAGTCCTGCGCAGGGAGGGAGCTGCACGAATGTCGTATTGGACGCGGCACTCGGCACATTGCTCATTACGGAATCATCTACCGGATCAGTGTGATGGCTGATCTCGCGCACCTTCCTCGAAATTCGCCAGCAGGAGTGGCAAGGTGGTGCGGAATGCTTTCACGCGCCGGTCCGCCGCACCAAGATGCAGGAAATGAGTCTGGTAGACGACTGGCTGGCCAGTTGCCGAGAGAATGTAATTGGTGACGAATGGATGGCGTTTGTGTGGGTGATCTCAAACCAGAGCCAGTAAATCGCACTGCATGGGAAGCGCAAAAGAACGATTCGTAAGGCTGGGTCGGGCTTCGCCTGCGACGGGCCGCCGCCGACCTGTCGCCTTTTGGTCGGGCGGGTCGCGGTATCGCTTCCCACCATGCAGAATGATTGATCGCTAATATTCTCGAACGTTCTCGCCAAGAAGGCCGAAGAGGTAACCGCTCGCGGTGGGAGTCAGCACCGCATCAGCGTCAAAGGTTCTCGATCAGGCTCGGCCGCGACGCACGCGTGAAGCGTTCGTTTTGAGAAGCAACAAGCCCAGGACTGACTGCGTGACGGACTTTACCGATAGCACGCTAGCCCAGGAGCGCTTTAAGTGTGTGGCGCAGAGGTCGTACCACTGTCAGAGCCTCTTGCGCGCGCGCAATCCTCCCACCCGATATCCCCTCTCCTCGTAGAAGTGGCGTACCCGTTCTAGGGCCGGATAGCCATCCGGAGGCAACGCAACCTCAATCATCTGCCAGCCGCGTCGCTTCGCCTCCGAATCTGCCGCCTCGAGCAGATGCCGACCGCAGTCAGAGCTGCGGAAGTCACGAGAAATCCATAGCTCCTGAAGCACGCCGTACGCTCCGGCTGCTCTCACGGCCTGTACGGCCGAGATGCTAGCTACCCCTACAATCTGCCCGGTGCCTTGTTCCTCGACGACAAAAATGAAGCCCTGTTCGGGATCCTGAATCAGGCGCAACGCCGCCTGCTTCGCGCGTTGAAGTGTCCGAGGCCACCTAACTCGGAAAGTAGCTCTTCGACCGCTTTTGCGACCGCGTTCTCATCTCCTGGCACGCTCTTGCGCAAAGCCGTGCCCGCGCTGGACGTGCCTTGCCCTTCAGCGCCAACACGAACAACTGACTTAGCCCTCTGGAGGAAATTCATGCTCAGGAGGATACAGAAAACGCAATTGAGAGCAACTATCTGGCTCGGTAGGAAGCAGCACGGCCACACTCGCTATAGGCAACAGAGCTGAGGTAATTGCAAGCCATTGCCGTTCTCAGAATCGACTGCGGCTTGAGCAGCTGCGCACTCATGATGGGCTGCCTTCGATTGGAAAACAATCACCAAACGGCACGCGCCGGTCATGTCGATCAAACGTTCGTAAGAGTGATTGCCGATCGTCGCTCACGAACTACTCTATTCAATAAATCGTGCGCCACGATGATCGCAGCGCCATAGAGCGTCAGCTCGGTCCGTCCGAAGGAGAGATTCCCACCTCGCGTACGACATCGTACAAAGTTGCGCGAAGCGCGACAGGTATCATACGCGTGCGCCCGATAAAATCGTCTGAGCAAGACCGCGAAAGATTTTGCACACTAATGCACTATCTTAAGCTTATCTCGAACAATCGAAAGATATCGGGAAGCACAGCTTGTTTGGACCTTCGCTCCTCGTTTAAGGCACCGTCACGGAACGGGAGTGGTTGCGATGGAACATGGGCAGGCCGAACTGGTCGGACGGAAACCTGTAATCTTCGGGCAACGTAAGGTGCGGCCGCGGGCATGCCTGGCCGTCGGCAAGCGGCATCTGCGCGCCTTTCTACGGGATGTGCTGGAGGATATGGGATTTGTTATCAGCGAATGCAGGACTGCTGACGAGTTGCCGCATGTACTCCGCACGGAGTTCCCTGATCTGATCCTGCTCGGCATTGGCTCGGACCGCATCGAGCCTGGACGATTGCTCGAGATACTGGTGCGCGAAGAATTTGCAGGCCGAGTGCTGGCGTTCGGAGCGCGCGAGTCGATCATCATGGCGGCAGTGCAGCAGGTCGGCAGTGAATATGGACTTGCTATGCTGCCGCCGCTCAGGGCGCCGTTTGCAGCCGAGACGTTGCGCGATCGGCTCGGCATGCTCTTGCCAAAAGAGCCGGCGCCCCGTCCCGCGGTCCATGTCGGAGAAGCCTTACACGCTGGCTGGCTTGAGCTCTGGTATGAGCCGAAGTTCGACGCGTGTACCCTTAGCCGCCGCGGCGCCGAGGCGCATGTGCGAATGCGGCACCCGACCTGGGGCGTTGTTCCACCGGCCTATTTCATCCCGGAACCTCACGATCCGCATTTTAGGAACTTGTCGCAGTTCGTGATCGACCGCGCGATCAAGGATTGGCAGTATCTCCTGGAGCAGCAAACTTCGATCGATCTCTCCATCAATCTCCCGGCAGCATTCCTGATTGACCCGCAGGCGGTACGCGATCTCTGTCGGCGCATGCCGTCGCACGCCGCTTTCGGCGGTTTGACGATTGAAATCGAGAGCGTGGAAGCGATCCAGAACCTAGATCTCCTGGTCGAGGTTGCGCGTGAGGTTCGCTTTCACAACATTGGCCTTGCAATCGACAATGTCGGTGCCAATTGGCCGCAGCTGATGGGGATGACAAAATTCCCGTTCATGAAATTGAAAGTGGATCGTCAGTTCGTCGGCGGCTGCGCGAATGGGCCCCTCAAGCGAACGGTGTGCCGCCATATCGTCGATCTAGCCAAAGCGTACAATGTGCGCACCGTCGCCGAAGGTGTGGAGAGCCAGGCTGACCTAATCGCTGTGGCCGAACTCGGCTTCGACCTTGCGCAGGGCCATCTGTTCGGAAAAGCCATGCCACTGAAGCAATTTGCACAGTCATCTTTCAACCCTGCTCCAGCTCGTCAAAAATAGTGTGCGAGTGGCTGAGTGCGGCCAAGCGACGCTCACGAGCACCGCCATGCCTACTCGGCACCAGGCATGAGGCTGAGTGCAATTCGGTCTGCAAGGCCAGTGTCGCTCGTCCCGCCGCCACTTCATTTCCCTCCGAAGCTTGTTATACCACAAGCCCGTTTTGGCATGCCTCCAGCGAGTCCTCCGCGCAGCTAGCGTTGCAGCCATGAGCGAGGCTTGCACAAACCTCCAGTCGGGGTGTGTGACCGGAGGTTTGCCGAGATCCAACGTAGACCTGCGTCCGTTGGCGGTTTTTTGTCGCCGCCGGTTGAGGAAGCGTCAGCCTCGCTTGCCCCCGCGCTGCGTGCCAAACAAACCGACGGACGCTTCCAGCGTCAAGTCGCGACTGACTCTCGCAAGAGGGCCCGAGGGCTCGTAGCCTGAAATTGAAGCGACCTGTTGCTGTCGCAGATGCAACATGGTCTCAGATCCGGGACAGCCGAATTGAGCAAATTGCCCAACATTGAGCGCGTCTGCGTTTGGCACGGCATTTGAAAGGGATCGCCCATGGCATCGCTCGCCTAAGGAGTCGGAAGGCATGGCTTACAAGATCGTCGCTTCGCAATGCACCGTTTGTGGCGCATGTGAGTTCGAGTGTCCCAACGCGGCGATCAGTCTGAAGCGCGACATTTACGTTATCGATGTCAAAAAATGTACGGAGTGCGAGGGCCATTGCGACACGCCGCAATGCGCGGTGGTCTGTCCGGTCCCTGACACCTGTGTCCCGTCCAAGACAGGATAGGCAGCCCGCGACCAAAAGGCCTCATCGCTCGATTTCGCGAACGAAGTTGTAGATGTGGGACCTTGAGGAGACCACGACCGCATGGGGCGCATCGAGGTCGATTAAGATCGTTATGAGCTTAAGACGCTGAGCGACTTCGAGGAACCGCTCAAAGGGCTCTGTCGGAGGACACCGTCGAATTTGTCACGAACAAGGACAAGGCCCTCGATGCTCAGTGGCCGCGTTAAGGCCTATCGTCGCTGGCGGCGAGTCGAGGCGAGGCAGACCGGCGTCGAGCGGCAACGGACGCATCGAAGCCGGGCGCAAAAGTCGCTCAGCACGTGAACACCTAGTGCACCGAGAAGATCATCTTGGCCAACCTCACGGAGGCGGACGACCTCGTGCCTGGTCGCGGGCCCGCCGAACGCCAAGGAGCCGACCTGATCATCCGTGCGGTCCTGGAGCAATCCGGCTTTCGAAATTTCTAGGGAGCCTCGTGGGCTGTGACCAAACGGAGCCGGCCGAGGATGATCGCACGTTCCTGACGCGCAGGTTCGAAAAGCTGCTGACGGAAAAGGTCGCCTCCTCGCGATCACACAGATACCGAAAGCGGCCCGGGTTCGTTCCGGTGGTGGAGCTCAACCGTTACGCGAGCAAGGAGCGAATGCATTCACAAGCGGAGCCTCCACAGATCCGGGCGTATTCACCAGGCCGCGAGCAAGACCGTCGTACCCGCCTAGTGCGCTCGTAATCGCTTGGCAATACCGCAGCGAGAATCGGTAGGTTGACGCATCGATCCTCGTGCGCATAATTCAAGCCGTCGCGGTCTCCGGATTTCGTTTGATCCGGAGCTAAGAGGGAAGCCGGTGCAATGCCGGCGCTGCCCCCGCAACTGTAAGCGGCGAGCCGCTGTCCAACGAAGTCACTGAAGCCATGCGGCTTCGGGAAGGCCGGACAGCAGCGACGACCCGTGAGCCAGGAGACCTGCCTCGACAAGATATCGTCCACGGGCGGGGCGTCCCGGTGTGCGCCAAGCAGTTGTCGCTCACGCGATGTTCGCTGTCTGCGTCCGCCATGGCCTTTGCCCCAACATGGGGTCTAAGCTATGTCAATCCTTTCGCTTCCCGTTGCCACACTGGGGACGTCACGCATCGGCCCACGACGCGAACTCAAATTCGCACTCGAGAGCTACTGGGCGGGAAAATCCAGCGAAGCCGAGCTCCTCGAGGCGGGGAGTGGACTTCGTGCCGCTAATTGGGCACGCCAGAAATCCCGCGGTGCGACCGTCATTCCTTCGAATGACTTCTCGCTCTACGACCATGTGCTCGATACCAGCCTAATGGTCGGCGCCATTCCCGACGTTTACGGCTGGAACGAAGGTCCTGTGTCGCTCAAAACCTACTTCACCATGGCGCGTGGCGCTCAAGACGGTGGTCACGCTCAGCATGGGCCCGGCGTAGCCGCACAGGAGATGACGAAGTGGTTCGATACGAACTACCACTACATGGTGCCGGAATTTCACCAGGATCAGATCTTTAAGCATGCCTCTCGGAAGCCGATTGAGGAATATGAGGAGGCAAGAAGCCTCGGTTATCAGACGCGGCCCGTCCTAGTGGGCCCAGTCACTTTCCTGAAGCTCGGCAAAAGCGTAAATCCCGCATTCAATCCGCTGTCGCTGCTTGATCGACTCCTCCCCGTCTATGTCGATGTTCTCCGCGAACTAGCCTCGCGCGGCGCTGAATGGGTTCAGCTCGACGAGCCATGCCTAGTGATGGACGCCGACGAAGCATCTCGGGCCGCTGTCCGCCGGGCCTATGCTCATTTCGCTAAGGCCGTGCCGGCCCTTAAAATCATGCTGGCCACATACTTCGGGGGTGTCGGCGACAATCTTGAAACAGTCTTGGCCTTGCCCGTTGCCGGGGTTCATGTCGACCTGGTTCGTGCACCTGACCAGTTGGACGCGATTGTCGCCAGAGCAGGTAGAGATCTCGTGGTCTCGCTCGGTGTCGTTGATGGTCGCAACGTGTGGCGCTCTAATCTGCCGGCGCTACTCGACCAACTTGCTCCTATGGTCAAAAAACTGGGCAGGGACCGTGTTCAGATTGCCCCCTCCTGCTCGCTGCTTCATGTTCCGACCGACATTGAACTAGAGATCGATCTCGATCCCAATCTGAAGACGTGGTTGGCGTTCTCAGTGCAGAAGATCAAGGAACTTTCGATATTGGGCAAAGCGCTGGCTGGCCATGCTGCCGACGTGGCCGATGAACTCACGCTCTCAGAGGATGCATCCGTCACCCGCGAAACATCGCCGAAGATCCACAGTGCGAACGTCGCCGGACGAATGGCCGCGATCGACGATAGCATGCGTCGCCGTCGCAGTGCGTTCACCCAGCGCGCCGACGTCCAGCGCGTCGCCTTCGCATTGCCGATGTTTCCAACCACAACCATCGGATCCTTCCCGCAAACGGCGGACGTCCGCAATGCGCGTGCAGCTCATGCGCGGGGAGCGCTGAATGACACGCAGTACGAGCAGCTTCTGAAAGCGGAGACAGCCCATACCGTGCATTGGCAGGAAGATATCGGCCTGGACGTGCTCGTACACGGTGAGTTCGAGCGCAATGACATGGTTCAATACTTTGGCGAGCAGCTGTTGGGTTTCGCATTCACCAAGCACGGCTGGGTTCAGTCTTATGGCTCGCGGTGCGTTCGCCCTCCTATCCTGTTTGGAGATGTCTCCCGCCCGAAGCCCATGACCGTTAAATGGTGGCGACATGCGCAGTCTCTGACCAAAAAACCCGTCAAGGCTATGCTGACCGGACCGGTGACGATCCTGAACTGGTCGTTTGTCCGTGACGACATCCCGCGGAGCGAGACATGCCGACAGATCGCTCTCGCGATCCGAGACGAGGTCATCGACCTTGAGGCGGCTGGAGCGACCATGATCCAGATCGACGAGGCTGCGTTGCGGGAGGGATTGCCGCTGCGCAAATCGCAGTGGAAGGACTATCTCGATTGGGCAGTGGACAGTTTCCGCGTTTGCTCCTCCGCTGTCGCTGACGGAACTCAGATCCATACGCACATGTGCTATTCCGAGTTCAACGAAATCATCGATGCGATCGCAGCAATGGATGCCGACGTCATTTCAATCGAGGCGTCGCGCTCCAAAATGGAATTGCTCGACGCTTTCAAGAGCTACAAATATCCTAATGAAATCGGGCCAGGCGTCTATGACATTCATTCACCGCGCATTCCCGCAGCAGCCGAGATCAAGCAGCTGATTGTGTTGGCGCGGCAGCGGGTTTCCGATCGGCAGCTCTGGATCAATCCCGACTGCGGACTGAAAACTCGAAGATGGGAGGAGGTGCGTCCCGCGCTCGTCAATATGGTGGCCGCCGCACGTGAGTTGCGGGCCGAGGCATGATCGTACGGAGCGTGTCGCCAACGTATCTGTGAATAAGATGAACGCGCTTTGGGAGCTCGCGTATCCTTGCGAGCTTCCAAAGTTTCCAGCGCCTGCGAATGCCGGTTTGCCCCGGCGGAGGCGATCGCATACAGCGGCGACAAGCTCGAACCGGCGGACGACCGCATGCCGGCCATACCGATTAGGTGACATATTCCAAGTCACTTACGCTCGACGCGAACCACGGTCCTATCGCTTCATTTATCCATCGCGTGGATGCGTCCCATCAAAACAATCTATTTTACCGCCCTTGCGGAATTTCATACCTAATTTGCGCCTTCGCGCGGTCTTCGGGAAGATTTGCTGGTATTCGGCGGTGCCAAAATACTGGCGCGTGACGGCAAACTGACGGTTGAGTTTCAGGGCTCGGCAGTCAAACCGCCTGCGCGATGGATCCCAGCTCCATCAAGGCGCTGCCCGTGCCAACCGGACAGCTGGCAAGTGGTGAGCAAGTCCTGAAGTTTACGACAGCAGCGAAAGGCAAGCGGCTCGCTAAGTTGTGCAGAGCGATATCCGCTTCTCCTTGTTTGACGGCGAATGCCCTCGTCGTAAGTCGATCGCCGGTAGTCCTCCCTACCGACGAAAGCTGGAACGATGCGGAAAGCAGCGTCGCTCCCGCGTGACTTTCGCCCGGCCTCGCATTGAGGCCGGGCGGCTTTTTATGTGCCTGCTTATCAGTGACAGCAGGGGATCATTCATTTTGGCGTCATTGCGGGACCCCGGGTTCTTGGAGCGCATCTGTTGCTGTTCGGCAGGGAATGAGGCCGGTGCTGCTAAGGCTATCTGCCTATTGAAGGCTTTGGTGTCGTGTTGTTGCGCGTCGGCAGTATCGGATATTCGATCTTAGGCAGCCGACCGGTCAGCGAATTCAGAAATGAGACAATGTCGTTTTCCTCTCTATCGCTAAGCTTGGTGCCGAGCTGGATTTCACTCATCAGGGCAACAGCTTGCTTCAGGCTCCAAACCTGTCCCGAATGAAAGTAAGGGGCTCGCAACGCGACGTTTCGCAATGGCGCCGCGCGGAAGACATATTCGTCGCCGACCGCCCTGGTGACCGCAAACCGGCCCTTATCGGCGTCCGGAAGCACGCTTGCGTCCGGCTTTTTCATCACGCCGAACGGGAAGTAGGCCTGTCCACCGAGATTGATACCATTGTGGCAAGAGGAACATCCCTTCGCCATAAACAGTGCCAACCCTGACTTCTGCTGATCATCGAGAGCACGTGTATTGCCCTCCAGATACTGGTCGAACGGAGCCGCAGGTGTAATGAGAGTCGCTTCAAAAGCCTCGATCGCCTTCGCAAAATTTTCAAAGGTGACCGGTCTCGCTTCGTTCGGAAACGCGTTGTTGAACAAGACGACGTAGCTGGGCATTGAGTTCAAGATACCGAGCACATGATCCGGAGTCGCATTCATTTCGGCACTCGCCTGCACCGGGCCGGTGGCTTGCGCCTTCAGGTCCGCGGCGCGTCCGTCCCAGAATTGCGCCGCATTGAACACTGCGTTGTAGACGGTTGGCGCCCGACGTAGGCCGACCTTCCAGCCGTGACCAACGGAGGTCGGACCGGCATCGACTCCGCCGGTGCCGAGATTATGGCACGTATTGCAGCTAATGATCCCGCTCGCTGATAGCCGCGGATCGAAGAACAGCATTTTGCCAAGCTCGACCTTTCCATGCGTCACCGGATTGTCTTTTACCGCAGGAATGACCGAGGGGATTGGATGGAAGGTCTGCTTGGCGTTTCTCATCAGATCATCGTCGGCGTTAGCTCCTGATGACATCAGCAGCCCAATAGCTAAAATCGATGCTTCAGCGACAAGCCGAAGCTCCGGGATTGACATGTTCATACACCGCCTCATTAGTTCTGATTGGGAAACAGTCGAAAGCGATGCCACGCGTTCCTCGACGGTCCGGCGCAGTATGCAGCGGATCATCTGAAGCGAGGCTGCAAAAATGTGCGACTTTGCAGCTCGCCGCCGGCGTTCACGCACGGGCTTGAGGGGCTTACGTGATTCGCGAGTTGGCTTTGAGCTTAGATCGCGGCCTTTCTGTTGGTCGATCAGCCTAGCGCCTCAACGTTCGGCGTGATGGTCGATCTGACAACAACAAGTGTGCCGCAAGCAGTAAGCTGTCCGGTGGCCGCATCGGTGCTCCATCGAGCGATTGGGTGGCCAATACGCTCCCGCAAAGTTGATGTATCCGTCTTACACCAATGGCCGCGCTCAGCGCTCACGGTGTCATTGGACAATTAGCAACTGCGATGCCAGTTGCGTCCGAGATGCAAGTTGCTGATTTAGTTGTAGAACGGGTCCGGACGAACAAACAAAGTCTGATGTCTTGGTTTGATCACTACATTCAGTGTCACAGATGCCACAAGCGCCAGGCCCGGCTAGAGGTGATCGTAGATACTTTTGTGGTGAGGTTCGCTTGCTAGCTTGCCGGCCGCACGCGGGAACGGCGGTAACAAGACCTACGCAGCTGGGCGAGACACTGAGAGGCGCCCGGCGGTGCGCATCGTTCACGATTTCGCCGAGCCCGGCCGACTGAAGCCTCTCCGACTTATATCCGGGCCGCTCTGGCGCGCCGCCGCCGCGAAGCCCGGCTCGTTCGTGAAGGACGAGCCTCCGAGACCGAACATGGCTTGATTCAATTCCACCTGAGGTTCGCTGGCATGGCATTGCCGTGCTCAAGTCTGAAAGGCGCGGCTGCCCAGAGTTTGACGGTGCGACCGTCCGATTGATCGCTACTCCAATTCGACAGGTGACCAGCCTGACCCCGGGTGTTGGTTGGATTACCAAGTCGGCCCACTCACGGGCTGCTGCTCGCTTTTGAAATCCTGCGCGCTGGGGCAAAATAAGCTGAACTTCTGCAGGAGCAACCGCTACTTCGTGCTCTTGCGTTGAATGATGCCGATACAAGAGGACACGCTGGGAGGAGATCGTGACATCAGTCCGCAGATGGCCCAAGTCCTGAGATTTATCGGCGTGTTAGCGAGGAAGAACGTGATTGAGCACTTGTCCATGGCTGGTTCAAGTTGGATACGGTATCCGTGATGACGTCGATTGACGAGCGCTTGAATGAGATCAGATCCGTACGGAATGACATTTGGCGTTGTCGCAGAAGGCTTCAAAGCGAGCTAGATGATCTCCAGCGTAAGATGCTCGAAGAGCGTCTGCTTGAGCGGCAGTCTGCCTTTGAACGGCTCGTCTCGGCCACGTTTCCTTTTACGTTGAGATTGTGAAGCAAAATTTCGGGACCTGTGCCGCGGGAGCATTCCGCGTTAAATAGCGTCCGCTCACAGAGCGCCTGCGCCTGGGTCAGGAATGTAGCGCTCCGGCGCCGCGGGCCGTCGCGCCTCTCATGGCCGCCGCCGACCTGAAAAGCTCGGCCCATAGCCTTGGTTCACCGACGTGCTGCCCGCTGCGCATCGATAATGAAATCGGTCCGGCCCCGTCCAAGGGCACTGCCGGGGGATACCGCTCGCCTGGCTTCTGCGACACCGCAGTCACCTGAGTAACGTTGATCCGGCAGAGCGATCGAAGGAGCTTGAATCGCCCGTAGCGTCAGATTGTACAGAGCAGAGAACGATGTTTCAGTTCAGGTGCAGTCGAATGATAAGACCCGCTCTCGCTTTTGTACTATGTTCCGCTCTCGAGTGGATCGGGCTAGGTATGGGGGCGGTTGCGGAAACAAGGCGGTACGCGTGCACGATCACTGCCGCCGATCGAGAGCCGGCCGGAGTTCGGAATGAGCGGGTTATTCTCACCGTTCAATATGGCTGCCGGATCGCAGGTGGTCTCTTGACCGACGCGGGGATCACAGCAGTGTCGGTCAGCGAGTGGGCCGCTGACAAAAGGACATACTTGGCCTCCATGGAATTTCACCACGCGCTGGAGGGAGTTGCACTTGGGCAACTCTCCGAGGCGACCGACTTCTCTAGCATGGAAGGCGAGCAAGGCATTGGGGTCGCAACTTCCGGCACGACAGTTTTCACATTCGCATCTGGTTCATTGGCCGACCTTTCAGGGAAGACCCTTAAATTCACGACAAAACCCACCGGCCTACGTAGCTTCGAGTTGGAGTTCACAGACTGGCCAGAATCTCTTCTATGGAAATGACGCGTGTCTTACGCTGAATTCCGCAGGCGCGCGCACAGGAATACTGTCCATACTCTTAAGCACACACATATGTGCTGCCCGGCCAATATATGCCGTCCCCCAAGACGAGCACACCTGCAACAGGTTAAGCCAAAACTCCGAAAGCACTCGACCGCGGTAGAGCGTTCAAATTGACCTTCACGCGGTCCGATCAGCAGCTCTTTTGGCTGCCGATCCGCATATCGGACGATCTGGCGTCGCATGGCAGCGCCTGCGCGACACGGAAGCTATCAACACGGAATAAACGCAGCTCGATCATGAGCACGAAGAAGAAGTTGCCGGCCAACCGCCTCCCGAACGCCGACGAGTACAAACTCAAGGCAGCCCTCATTGTACAACTGAAGCGGTTGATGGCGGAGCGGGGGATCACTCAGACCGAAGTCGCGAAGCTCGTCGGCGTGAAGCAGCCCAACATCTCCAAGCTGCTTCGAGGGCAGTTCACGGAAAGCCGCTGCGCATGCTGGCGGCGTTCGATCAGGACGTCGAAATAAAGGTAAAGCCACAAAGCGTGGCGAAGGGGCCGGATCACGTTTATTCGGGCCTAAGAGCTGCCGAAACGGTGATATCTAACCCTACGGCGGCAAAAGCGCTCATGAACTCACCCTGCAGTGCCCGATCGGCAATCGGGGTTCGGCTGACTGAATCCTTCGCCCCCGCTGTTCTCGCCGAGACCCGCCAGCGTTTCCAGGGATAACTGGGCGAAGGACGCGAGGTCGCCCGAGAGACCGAAGCGCTCCAGCAGGAGCGCGAGAAGCTCAAAAGGGAAGATTAACGGATCGAACGCTAGGTCGTGAACCGACGCGGCGGTTTAGTGCAGCAGCCAACTCGTCCCTACAGAAGCGAAAGGCGCGCGAGGCAGAGCGATCGATTCGGAGGAGATGATCTCCGCTTGCACGACGGGCATCGTCCATCCAGAGGGCAGACATCGTTAGAGCGGGATCCCGGCTGGAGTCTTCGCCAGCCCAAGTACCGAATGCCGTGACATGGCGTCCAATGCGGATTTCGAGGACAATCGGGGCTGTCACGGAGAGTCAATTTAGCTGAACGCGGTCAAGCCAAAGACGACGTTCAGGATGGCCCCAGGCGTAGTGAAGCCGAACCTAGAAGGCGATGATGGTTGGCAGAAGGTACCAAGTGGGATCATTCCAACCAGTCCAACGGACATGCTGATCAAAGCGGAAAGCGCGACGATGGCAGCGATGAGTCCGATCCCGAACTGCCGGTGCTCGGTGATGTTCAAGGTGAGCGATTGGGCGATACTTTCTTCGTCCTCCCTCGAGCTTCAATGCGGCAAGTAACCGATCTTTGGCGGCGTCGATTTTCGAAGTGGAGCCGTTCATACTCCTCGCGAAGCGCGGCATCGACGAACAGGGTCCGTCACGGAAGCCGAAGCTGATCATCTTGAAGAACGCCGGCGCCGACCCCTGGGCTTTCGGGATCGCTCACGCCCGATGGCCGGTGCTAACGTGAACTTCTCCTCCATCTCATTCAAGACGCAAAATGACTGAAACAACCGCGAGAAAGGCGACAGCAGCAATTGATCCGGTCCGGACACGTCCTCCCTGTCGGTCGTCCGCATAAATTCCACCCTGGATTTTCGTGTCGATGCTGGTCCCGTAAGCCCAGCACGAAATATAAACGCTCAGAATGGCAACCTGGATAAGTTCAGGAGTTGCATTCGACAGCGCCGCCGATGGGTATGTCCTCAAGCGCAAGTCCCACGAACCCAAGCGCTATTACCGCCGTAACAGTGGTGATGCACCAATTTACAAACGTTGCAATGCGCGACATCCGCACCTGAGCACTTCGCTCCGAGATCTTGGCCCTTTTTACCATAAATTACCTGGGTAAGAAAAATACCGTTCAAGTGGACCATCGGCACGCTGTTCTGCAAAAATGCTGGCGGAGCGCGTTAGCAAAACTGGTTTCAATGGCGATTGATATACCACGCAACGGAGGTAAGCGTAAGGAATCGATCCTGTCCTGGAGCGAGAAAGGAGAAATCGACCAGTGGTTCGCATTCGACCTGCCCTATCTCGACTGCCGACACTTGCGAAGCTGCTGGCCTTTCCGTGAATCCGCTCAAACTGTCTGACGCGCCAGAATCCGATCTTCCCCTTTGTCGAACTACGCCGAACGCAAAAACCTGCAGATTGTTTGATGCGGAAGCGCCCTGTGTCGTAGCCGGCAAATTCAAATCCGGGCAAGCCCAAGGTGACCGTTTGCGGATTTTAAGCTACCGCGCTGCTTGGGAATTGATCAGCTTACGTGCTCTCCACGGCGTCAGCTGTTCGCTCCTCCGAGCGCGCCTCTCCACAGTATCAAGTAAAAGAACGCCGGAGCGAGAGACCATGCGGAAATGGAAGAGGACTGCTGCTGGGCAACTGAGTTCTTGTGGAGACATCTGCAGCAGGTGGTGGAGCGCTCGATGCGTTCTTGCTCGGGGTGGGATCGCGAGCACGATGGGCACATCTAACCGCGCTGAAATCCGCTTCGAACGGATGGTGTTTGCGATCGCTGGATCGGCGCGTACGAAGCAAGGCTGCGCATCCGAGTGACGTCGGCGCGGCCAGACTCCCCGCTGGTGGAGAGCGTAACCGATTGTTTTGTTTCAGACAGGGCGTTGCGGCTACGCTTGTTGGTGGCAGACAGGGTCAGGTTTACAACAATCCGCATCCGGCAGCTATCTAGCTCTATAAACGTTGCTTTTTCTATTCAACCGGCGCTGGCACACTCGTTGCAGACCCCTGCACAGGAGGCGGCTGTTAGTCCTTTGCATCCCATGCACAGGGACATGCCCCGTGATCGCACGCGAGTGAATAAAGAAGCCGATATGACCAACCGCTGGAGAGCAGGCATGACTTCACCGAGAAGCGTCTTGGTCATCGATAGACAGCGTCACACATGGCGCTTCTAACCGCTCAGCCGAGATGAGCTACCAGACCGTGAACGACCCCTGCGGCATGAACGTCGCGAAGTTGCGATCGGTAGGACCGCCCACGCAGATTGCACGCTTACCTGAACGCCGGATCGGAAATCCGTCGGTCTTCCGCAAAAGCGTCGCTTCTTGTTGAGACCACAATCGAAAGGGAAACCTGTATGAGCCGAGCACCTACCCAAAGCGTTGCAGAGATCAAGGCGCGCAACAAGCAGCTAATCGATGAGGTGTTGACGGTCTACCCCGAGAAGACCGCCAAAAGGCGCGCTAAGCATCTCAGTGTTCACGAGGCGGGGAAGTCGGATTGTGGCGTCAAGTCGAATATCAAGTCCATTCCCGGCGTGATGACCATCCGCGGCTGCGCCTATGCGGGCTCCAAGGGCGTGGTCTGGGGACCCATCAAGGACATGATCCACATCAGCCACGGTCCGGTCGGCTGCGGTCAGTACTCGTGGGGCTCGCGGCGCAACTACTACGTCGGGACGACCGGCATCGACACGTTCGTGACACTGCAGTTCACCTCCGATTTTCAGGAGAAGGACATCGTGTTCGGCGGCGATAAAAAGGTCACGAAACTCATCGATGAGCTCCAGGAGCTATTTCCTCTCAACAGGGGCATCACCATTCAGTCCGAATGTCCGATTGGCTTGATCGGTGACGATATCGAGGCGGTCTCCCGAGAAAAGTCGAAGGAATATGGCGGCAAAACCATCGTGCCTGTGCGGTGCGAGGGCTTCCGTGGCGTGTCGCAATCGCTCGGCCACCATATCGCGAACGACGCCGTTCGGGATTGGATCTTTGACAAGAGCGCCCCAGAGACCAGCCCTAAATTTGAACCTACGCCATATGATGTTGCGATCATCGGCGACTACAACATCGGCGGCGACGCATGGTCGTCACGAATCCTGCTGGAAGAAATGGGCCTACGCGTCATCGCCCAGTGGTCCGGGGATGGATCTCTCGCTGAATTGGAGGCGACGCCGAAGGCAAAGCTCAACATACTGCATTGCTATCGCTCGATGAATTACATCTCACGGCACATGGAGGAAAAATTCGGGATTCCCTGGTGCGAGTACAACTTCTTCGGTCCTTCCAAAATCGCGGAGTCGCTGCGAAAAATTGCAAGCTTCTTCGATGACAAGATCAAGCAAGGCGCCGAACGCGTCATCGCGAAATATCAACCGCTTGTCGATGCTGTGACCGCGAAATACCGGCCGCGGCTTGAAGGCAAGACGGTAATGCTGTTCGTCGGCGGCTTACGTCCTCGCCACGTCATCGGCGCCTATGAGGACCTCGGCATGGATGTTGTCGGCACGGGCTATGAGTTCGGGCATAACGATGACTACCAACGCACCGCCCAGCACTACGTCAAAGATGGCACGCTGATCTACGACGATGTCACCGGCTACGAATTCGAGCGCTTCGTCGAAAAGATCCGGCCAGACCTGGTCGGCTCCGGTATCAAGGAAAAATACGTCTTCCAAAAAATGGGCGTGCCGTTCCGCCAAATGCATTCCTGGGACTACTCGGGTCCTTACCACGGCTATGACGGCTTCGCGATCTTCGCCCGCGACATGGACATGGCGATTAACTCCCCGATCTGGGGGAAGACCACCGCGCCTTGGAAGGACGCTCCGCAGCCGAGCCTCATGGCAGCGGAATAGGAAGGCCGACCCCGGGCCGTTTCTTTCCGCAGAGGAGGGGAAGGGCAGGAGAACGAACGCAAGAACCCAAAGAGTGCCATGATGACACAGAACGCCGAACACATACTCGACCACTCTGAGCTTTTCCGGGGAGACGAATACCAGCAGATGCTGGCCAAGAAGAAGGCGCTATTTGAGAATCCGCATGATCCCGCCGACGTCGATCGCATCAAAGAATGGTCCAAGACATCCGAGTACCGCGAAAAGAACTTCGCCCGCGAGGCGCTAACCGTTAACCCGGCGAAGGCTTGCCAGCCGCTGGGTGCGGTGTTCGCCGCCCTCGGGTTCGAGCGCACACTGCCGTTCGTCCACGGCTCACAGGGCTGCGTCGCGTATTATCGCAGCCATCTGTCACGGCACTTCAAGGAGCCGACCTCGTGCGTCTCCTCGTCCATGACGGAAGACGCGGCCGTGTTCGGCGGGCTTAACAATCTTACCGACGGGCTTGCCAACAGCTATAACATGTACAAGCCGAAGATGATCGCGGTCGCCACGACCTGCATGGCGGAAGTCATCGGCGACGACCTCAATGCCTTCATCAAAACATCAAAGGAAAAAGGTTCAGTCCCAGCGGACTACGACGTACCATTCGCTCACACTCCTGCGTTCGTCGGCAGCCACGTTACTGGCTACGACAACACGCTCAAGGGCATCCTCGAGCATTTCTGGGATGGCAAAGCCGGCACGGCCCCAAAACTCGAGCGCAAAGCGAACAACACGATCAACTTCATCGGTGGCTTCGACGGCTACACTGTCGGAAATGTCCGTGAGATAAAGCGTATCTTCGAGCTGATGGGCATCGGCTACACCATCCTCGCGGATAACAGTGACGTGTTCGATACCCCCACGGACGGCGAGTTCCGCATGTATGATGGGGGCACTACATTAAAGGATGCCGCGAACGCAGTCCACGCCAAGGCAACCATTTCCATGCAGCAATATTGCACGGAGAAGACGTTGTCCTTCATCAAGGCGCACGATCAGGAGGTCGTCGCTTTCAATCACCCGCTGGGCGTCAGCGCCACGGACGATTTCCTGATGACGCTGTCGCGTGTCACCAACAAGGCAATTCCAAATGCACTGGAGCAGGAGCGTGGGCGTCTGGTAGACGCAATGGCTGACTCCAGCGCGCATGTTCACGGCAAGAAGTTCGCGATCTATGGCGATCCAGACCTCTGCTATGGCCTGGCCGCATTCCTGCTGGAGCTCGGCGCTGAGCCGATCCACGTGCTGTCGACGAACGCGAGTAAGGCGTGGGAGCTGAAGATGCAGGCGCTGTTCGCGAGCTCGCCCTTCGGTAAAAACTGCCGCGCCTTCCCAGGCAAGGATCTCTGGCACATGCGATCGCTCCTGTTCACAGAGCCGGTCGATTTCCTGATCGGTAACACCTACGGCAAGTATCTCGAGCGTGACACCGGAACGCCGCTAATCCGCATCGGCTTTCCCATCTTCGATCGCCATCATCACCATCGTTATCCAGTGTGGGGCTATCAGGGGAGCATGAATGTGCTGGTCAAGATTCTCGACAAGATCTTCGATGAGATCGATCGAAAGACTAGCTCGGTTGGCAAGACAGACTATAGCTTCGACATCATACGCTAAGGCGAGCTCCCCGCCTCATCGTCCGCAGAAACAGCGGCGCTGCGGCGGGGATCACAGGTTCTCCGCCGGCCATCCTTGTGGTCTGCGGTGTGTTGACATCCCCGAGAGAGACACCATGACTTCGCTTCCCACGACCATACAGGACGTCTTTAACGAACCGGGCTGCGCCAGGAACGCGAGCAAGTCGAAGGTTGAGCGTAAGAATGGTTGCACCAAGCAGCTCAAGCCGGGCGGCGCCGCCGGCGGATGTGCCTTCGATGGCGCCAAAGTCGCGCTGCAGCCCTTCACCGATGTCGCCCATCTTGTGCATGGTCCAATCGCCTGTGAGGGCAATTCCTGGGACAATCGTGGTTCGGTCTCGTCCGGCTCCGATCTGTGGCGCAGAAGCTTCACCACAGACATGAGCGAGACCGATATCGTCTTCGGCGGCGAGAAGCGGCTGTACAGGGCAGTCAAGGAGATCACAGAGAAATACGACCCGCAGGCCATCTTCGTCTACCAGACATGCGTGCCCGCAATGATCGGTGACGACATCGATATGGTCTGCAAGGCGGCCTCCGCCAAATTCGGCAAGCCGGTCATTCCCATCAATTCACCGGGATTTGTCGGGTCGAAGAACCTTGGTAACAAGCTTGCTGGCGAAGCACTGCTGGAGCACGTCATCGGTACCGGAGAGCCGGATTACACGACATCGTATGATATCAACATCATCGGTGAATACAATCTGTCCGGCGAGCTTTGGCAGATCAAGCCCCTGCTCGATGAGCTCGGAATCCGGATCCTGTCGTGCATCTCGGGGGACGGCAAGTATCGCGAGGTCGCTTATTCGCACCGAGCCAAAGCCGCGATGATGGTTTGCTCAAGGGCAATGATCAACGTCGCACGCAAGATGAGGCAGCGCTACGGCATCCCGTTTTTTGAAGGCTCCTTCTACGGTATTGAGGATACCAACGATTCACTCCGCCAGATCGCGCGCATGCTGATCGAGAGTGGTGCGCCGGCTGAGCTGATGGAACGCACGCAAGCCCTGATCGCACGCGAAGAGACCAAGGCCTGGGCTGCGATTGAACGTTTCAAGCCGCGCTTTGCCGGCAAGAGGGTTGTTCTCATCACCGGCGGTGTGAAATCCTGGTCGATGGTGGCCGCTTTGCAGGAGGCCGGGCTCGAGATCGTCGGCACGTCCGTGAAGAAATCGACCATGAAGGACAAGGAACGTATCAAGAAATTAATGGGCCAGGACGCCCATATGATCGAGGACATGTCGCCTCGCGAGATCTACAAGATGCTCAAGGACGCAAAAGCCGATATCATGCTCTCGGGCGGCAAGTCGCAATTCGTCGCACTGAAGGCGGCGATGCCTTGGCTCGATGTCAACCAGGAGCGCTGCCACGCCTATATGGGCTATGTCGGGATTCTCAAGCTCATGGAGGAGATCGAGAAGGCCCTCTACAATCCGATATGGGATCAGCTCCGCCAAGCCGCGCCATGGGATGATTTCGACCGGAAGCTTCAGGCAAAGACGGCTGCGCAGATGTATGCGCAAGCCGCGGATCCAGTTCGGGACCCGAGCAGGAACGGCGTCAGGACGATAACTTTCTCCAATCAAGCTGAGGCCAGCGAGGGTGAGAGCGCGATTGCGCCGCATGGCCCGAAGCTCGGCGAGCCCAACAAGCCCTGCACCAGTTCCATCGGGCGTTGCATTGCTTGTAAGGACATTCCTTCCGATCTCCAGCCGGCGGCACTGCAGGCGGCGGAGTAGGGGACATGGCGATCGTCACTACCTCGAAGAAAGCCTGTTCGGTCAATCCGCTCAAGATGAGCCAGCCGATCGGCGGCTCATTTGCCTTCATGGGGTTGCGCGGCGCGATGCCGCTTTTGCACGGCCCTCAAGGTTGCGCCTCCTTTGGGCTGACGCTGTTCGTGCGCCATTTCAATGAAGCCGTGCCGATGCAGACGACTGCCATGAGCGAGGTCGCAACCGTGCTCGGCGGCCACGAGAATCTCGAACAGGCGATCCTCAACATCTACAATCGCGCCGAGCCCGAAATCATTGGCATCAATTCAACTGGGGTCACCGAAACCAACGGCGATGACGTCGAAGCCTTCATCCGGTTGATCCGACAGAAGCACCCGCAGCTCGAAAAGCTCCCCCTTGTCTACGTCTCGACTCCGGATTTCAAGGATGCCTTTCAGGATGGCTGGGGGAAGACGGTGGCGCGGATGATCGAGGTGCTTGTGGCACCGTTCGACGCAGCCAGACCGCGCGATGCGTCCCGCGTTAACGTGCTACCTGGTTGCCACCTCACGCCCGGCGACCTCGACGAGCTTCGCACGATCTTTGAGGATTTCGGTCTCAAGCCCTCCTTCCTGCCGGACCTTGCAGGTTCGCTGGACGGCCACATCCCCGACGAATTCACGCCGACTACGATCGGGGGGATTGGAGTGGACGAAATTGCGACCATGGGGCAGGTGGCCTGGACGATCGCGATCGGCGCGCAAATGCGCGGTGCGGCCGAGACCATGCAGGTGCGGACAGGCGTGCCGTTCCGTCTATTCGAGCGGCTCTGTGGCCTTATCCCAAGCGACGAATTTATGGCGTTCTTGAGCCAGATCACCGGCCGGTCAGTACCCTCGAAGTATCGCCGGCAGCGTGGACAGCTGGCAGACGCCATGCTGGATGCTCATTTCCATATCGGCGGCCGCAAGCTCGCGATCGGCGCCGAGCCGGACTTGTTATTTGATCTCTCCAGCTCGCTCGACGAGATGGGGGCGCAGGTCACTGCTGCGGTGACGACGACGAACTCACCGGTGCTGCAGCGGGTCAGGACCGAGGACGTCCTAATCGGCGATCTGGAGGATCTTGAAGAGCTTGCCAGGTCGCGTGACTGCGACCTCTTGATGTCCCATTCACATGGTCGCCAGGCGGCTTCGCGACTCAATGTTCCATTCTTCCGGGTAGGCTTTCCCATGTTCGATCGCCTTGGGGCTGCGCACCTCACAATCGTTGGTTATCGCGGCACGCGCGACCTGATCTTTGATATCGCCAATCTCATCATCACCGACCGAGAGATTAACCATCGGCCGACGCCTGACAGCTGGCGATTCACCAACTCTGGCCTGCAGGTCGATTCGCCTGGGTTGCATTCAGCAGGGAGAGAAAACAACGCGGATGAAAGTTGCATTTGCCACTCAGGACTTGAAGCATGTCGATGCGCACTTCGGCTGGGCCAAGAACATCGCGATCTACGAGGTCGGCCCGGAGGGGCATCGGTTTATTGAGGCGATCCAGTTCGGTGGTGACCTCACGGAAGACGGCAATGAGGATAAGCTAGCGCCCAAGATCGAGGCGATCAGGGACTGCGCAATCCTCTATGTTGCGGCGATCGGCGGCTCGGGTGCTGCACGAGTCGTCGCGAGCAAGATCCATCCGATGAAGGTGCTGCAACCAGAGCCCATCGACGAACTTTGCGTCAAACTCGAAACCGTGCTGAAGGGCTCGCCGCCGCCCTGGCTGCGGAAGCTGCTCGCCAAAAACCCGGAACGTACAGTGGATTTCGAAACCTGAAGGAACGAGGATGGGAGATACGTCCGAAGTCACTCCAGCCGCCGCAGCGGCGGAGCGGCCATTTCTGAAAGAGCTCGTCAAGATCTGGCGCGCCCAGGACTCCCACGGTGCCTGGGAGGGCAAGAAGGATCTCGATTTGCTCGAACCCTACGTCCTCGACAAGCACAAGCGCCGTGCGCTGCCTATTGTCGGCAATCCCGACCCCAAGACGACATGGCGGCTGGAGCTGTTCTTTAACGCGGTTGCGCTCTCGATCGAGAAGGCGACCGGAGTGATGATCTCGCCAATGCTGAAGATGCACAACGAAGGGTTCGGTCGGATCGTGTTGATCGGCGGTCGACTCGTTGTCGTGAGCAAGCAGCTGCGCGACGTGCATCGCTTTGGTTTCGACCATTTCTCTGATCTCGCTGATCAAGGCGACAAATTCGTCAACAGTGGCGTTGAGATGATCCGTAAGTTCCCGGAAGTGGCGAATTATTGAGGCAAGCATGAACGATGTTGAAGCGCTGAAAGCGGAAATAAAGAAGCTGTCGGCGAAGGCGACCCAAGCCAAGATGGACCTCCACGACCTCTCCGAGGAGCTGCCGGTCAACTGGTGCTCGATCCTGAGTGTGGCGCAGAAGGCCCACGCTGCCTTCAGCGAGCTAGAAAGCAAGCGCCAAAATCTCCAAGCGCTAGACAAAGCATAGCGGATCTCAAGCCGTGTCATTTAGGACCCGCGACGGCCGCAGTTGGGAGCCGGATTACCTGGTTTCTATCGATCTCAAGAAGTGCATCGGCTGCGGCCGCTGCTATAAGGTTTGCGGCCGCGAGGTCATGACGCTGAAGGGGCTAAGCGAGGGTGGCCAAATCATCGATCTCGATGAGGAGGACGATGAGCTCGAAAAAAAGGTCATGGTGTTGAATGATGAAGGCGCTTGCATCGGCTGCAGCGCCTGCGCGCGGGTGTGTCCAACAAACTGTCAGACGCACGCGCCACGGGCTTGAAGCGACTTTCGCCGCTATGAATACGGCTGCCTTGTCAGAGACGAAGGCAAGTCGGGAGTCCGGTATCGAGCCGACGACATCTACGGTGCGATGTTCAATATCGAAGCCCAGTCGGAGATTCATTTGCTATTCGCCAACGTGCGACATCCAACCTGCGCTGTTGGAGCCAACCCAGCTTTCCTGAGCTGACCGTGCCCGAACATGGACTGTCGGCTGTCCTTGGGAGGGATCGGTCAAATGACACGACCGCGCCGTCTCGTGCTCGCGGACTCCAGTAACCACGGCGCAAGGAGTTGATGGGCTAGATGACTTTGGTTGCGACATTCTGCATAGTTTCACGTCGTTCTCACTGTATTGAGTACGCGCGGTCAACTCTGCTCCACCATCCCCCGAGCCAGGTTGGAGCAGCCAGTACGCGGCCACCCTATTTGAGATTGTCCGGAACCGCACGTCCAAGGCAACCCGCATAACACGGGAGCGCTGGGTCGAACTGATCGATGCAACGCTTGCGTGCCAAATAATGGACAGGTCACCGCCCATCAGTGCGGCAGAAATGCTCGTGAGTAGCCTGTCTACCACCATATAAGAAGAGCAGTTGAGGCCGCCGAAGGCCGGCCCAGTATTGAGGATAGTTCCGAAACATCCCTGCCGATCGTAAAGCGTTCCGCACGCGGAAGGTGCGTGTTGTCGTTCACTTATGCAGCGTCGAGGTTCGATCTGGCAGTCTTCTACCGGTTGCGCCGCCGCCGACGTGGATCCCATGCTTTATTGGGCTAGCATAATGAACAGAACTTGTTGTTCTTAAAAGAAGGAGGTGGCCGGTTCAGAAAATGCTGAAGGGGAGTTAAGAATGTCCGATCTCGAATGCTTCAAGCCATCGATCCGTGACTCCTCAACATCAATTCTTGCGAAGCATACCGCACAAGTAGCGGTCATGTTCACGACGACCGAACGCGACCAAGACTACCACGGCCTTTGGGGCCCGGGGACGCATGCGCGCCTACTCGTCCACTGAACGCACCAGCTCTACCGAAGCCACGCTGCCACTGGTCCTGCACCTTTTTGTTGTCTGCACAGCATGATCCGGAAGAGTGGAATCCGGGTTTCCAACCAGATCATGCTCAAACCGAAATGGAGGAAAATGTGAGTAACGACCCGTGCTCGCGATTGTCGGCGGCCACAGGCGCGGGGGGCGCCGAATTCACGCCTCCACGGACAAACGCGGCTTTCGCCCCGGCGGGCTGAAGCGCTGGCCAGCTCCCGCTCGGCCGGCAAGACGATGTCGTTCTGGAGTAAGGGCGTCGTGATCGAGGAGCTGACGACATCGCCCTGTTCTCGGATGGCAACGGCATCTCCAGAACGGACGCGCCGATCGCGGTCAGGGCAGGCGCTGTCGTGATCGACAACTCCTCCGCTTTCCGAATGGATCCGAACCTGCCACTGGTGATCCTCGAGATCAATGCGGCCCGCGTCCGCGACCGCAAGGGCATCATCGCCAACCCGAAGTGCGCCGCGATCACCGCGCTGGTGCTGCTTTGGCCAATCCACCAGAAGAACCGCACCAAGCGCGTGATAAGCGCAACTTACCGGGCCGCCAGCGGGGCCGGCGCCGCTGCGATGGAAGAGGTTGCTGAAATTCACGCGTGTCAATCTCAATAGCCAACTTTCAAGATCTTCGAGGACGGGATAATCGTGACTGGTGTGACCTGCATCCGCGTACCCGTGCTGCGCGCCCATCAACTTCGAATGCGAGAAGCCGATCACCCAGCAGCATGTGCGCCCGATCATGGCGCAAGCGCCCGGCGTGAAGGTCGTCCGACCGCACCAAAACGAGATCCGATACCAATCGCCGCCGCTGGCCAGGGTGATGTTCTGGTCGGCCGCATCCACAAGGACCTCAGCGATCCCTCAGGGCATCCGATCTCGATATTCGTTGCTTCGGATCAACTGCTCAAAGGCGCGGCGCTGAACGCCATGCAGATCGCAGGGCTGTTGCTGGGCCTGTCATCAGGCGCACGCCGAGACGATAGGTCTAGGCCTGGGTGGCCGAAGCCGAGGCTGACGGGAAATCCACCCGCCTGCTCGACCTCGCGGGTGCTGCTGATTACCGCGACGGGTACTCGGGCACTCCTACACAGTTGGCAGCACCTCCACCCCTTTGGCGACCACTCCGTCCTCCACACTCCCAGCGGCGGATTCTGTCGGGCGATTTCGCACGTACGCTACCGCGCTTCCGGGTCGGCGCGAGTTCTGCATCCACGTGTGGTCGCTGCAGTCGCGGATGCCGCCGGCTTCCGCAGCACAGACATCGCGCAGCCCCGGAATGTCCGGATCACCGGCGGTCCCTCCGTGAACATCAGCATAGTGATCGCTCCTCGCGCGACATCTCAGCGCCGCTCAGGCCGGCAAAGGCCTGGAGCGCAACGCCAAAGCCAATCCACACACCGTCGATCGGCCTTTGAAGTGTGACCGCGACCATGAACCGGTCAAACTGAGAATGTCCTGATCACGATAGACCCGCTCAGTCGGACCGTCGCGGTGAGCCGGCCTCAGCGTGATGACGACAGTGCTCTTGGCCAACACACGACCAGCAGAGTGGGCATGTCATCTTCCCGAAAAGCTGGGCCGGAAGTGCATCGTCAAGGTTTGAAAGAGCCCGCCGCAGGCGACGCGTTTGCAGTGACTCACTTTGCGGCGGACTGTCGAGCTGGCGAGAAAGGGGTCTGAGGCGATGCCTCAGACTGGGCGATTTTCGCTTCTGTTCTTCACCGGCTCCATTTTGGCTAGGCCGTCCTCGTATGAGATCTCCGTGTATGATCCATCGATTTCCTTGGCGGCATCGAGCAAGTAGTCGAGCCTCGCGGCGGTACCGAGCTTCTTGAGGTCGTTCTTGTCGATGCCGGCGAGGTCCATCATCTCCTTCCATACGGTTGATTCATTGCAAGGCAGAATGCGGAAGGTGATGTCGCCTATTTTAGTGCGGTACTTCGCGAGCAGATCAATGTTGTTGCAGAAGATGAAATAGCTGCCGTTGGGGCTCAGCCTGCCATCCAGCACCTTCGCGGCCTCGGGTAGATAAGCGAAAGAATGCAGATATCCGGCAAGGACTGGGATGGCTGGTTCGCCTTCTTGTGCGATTGCAAGAACTTGTTCGATGGAATAATCCGGTGGTCGTTTTTCGTCGGCGAACTGGGCTTGGAACTTCAGCGCGATGTCGCCTCGAAATCCAAATCGCCCCGACTTCGTTGTTTCACTCTTAAGCACCGCATTCAGCAATCGCCCCTCCTTGTCCAGCGGGCCAAGAGCGGTGTTGTCGATCGAGGTCATGGAAGCCTCCTCATCAATTTGTGGTGTGCACGGGTCGCCCAATGCGACGTGCCCCTACCTTTCTGCAAGTTGTTTGCCGTCCGCGATGTCTGCAGCGACGTAGAGCATAAACGGCGGCTTGGCGCGATTTGCGTGGATACCTGCTGCCACCATCACGAGGCCTCGCACGCATGACATCCTGCTGCCGGAAAACCGCCTGTCGCGAACCCGACAGGTCGCAAATCGAGCGGTGGGTCTCTGCAACAGAAGCTGGTTTCACCTGCATCTCGACTGGCATGGGATTTGCCATTTGTGCTTTGCGAGAGAACTGAGAACGAGCCAGAGATGATCAACCTAACGGATAGCGCTATCAACGCACTGAAGGCCGCAATCTTCTCGACTGCGCAGCCGGCAAGCGGTTTACGGATCATGATCGAAGGCGGCGGCTGCCAGGGATTCACATATAAAATGGGTCTTGCTCATGAGCCAAGCTCCGATGAGACCGTGTTCGAGCAAGGCGGGATTAAAGTCTTTGTCGACAACGCGAGCCGGGCGCATCTCAACGGCACCACGATCGATTTCGTGGTGTCGCTCGAAGGATCAGGATTCCGCTTCGATAACCCAAATGCCAAATCGAGCTGTTCATGCGGAAAATCGTTCAGCTGAGTCGCCTTGGTACGCTTGGCAATGGAATGAGCATCGAACATGGGCGTGAAGGCTGAACGGACGAAGCAGTCTTCGACTATCGCGCCTTTCGATCGCGAGCGGATTGTCCGCGCCGTGCTCGATGAGAGTCGGGGACATTGTGAGCTCGTCGCAATAGACGGCAACAAGATCATGGTCGGGCTCGCTGGCGCTTGCATGGTATGCAAGCTTCCGGGCACGACGCTCGCGGTCATTCAGGCGGGCCTGAGCGAGCGGCTCGGACAGTGTGTCCGCCTGATCCCGCTGCCCGGAGCTGCCAAAGTGAGGGCTTAAATGCAGAGCGAACTCTCCGTGCAGCCGATTTACCTAGACAATAACGCCACGACCCCTGCACATCCCTTGGTGGTCGCCGCAATGCTTCCATTCTTCTCTGGGCAATTCGGCAATGCGTCGTCCGGGCATGCATTCGGCATTGAGGTTGCACCCGCATTGACGCAGGCGCGCCGAAATGTGCAGGCTCTCATTGGCGCGGCATTCGATCACGAGATCGTTTTCACCTCCGGCGCGACGGAATCTGACAACACTGCAATCCTGTCCGCGCTCGCCGTGCAGGAAGGACGCGACGAGATCGTCACAACCGCCGTTGAGCATTCGGCCGTGCTGTCTCTTGCCGAGGAGCTAGGCCGACGAGGAATCAAGATCCATGTCATTCCGGTCGATGCAAGCGGTCGATTGGACATCGAGAGTTATGGCAATGCCTTGTCGGAGCGTACGTCAGTCGCCTCGATCATGTGGGCCAATAATGAGACCGGTACGATTTTTCCGGTGAAGTCCCTCGCCAAGATGGCGCGCTCAGTCGGCGCGCTCTTTCACACCGATGCAGTCCAGGCCGTCGGGCGGATTCCCATTGACCTGAAGACGACGGACATCGATATGCTGTCGCTCTCCGGCCACAAGCTCCATGGTCCGAAGGGCGTCGGCGCGCTGTATGTGCGCAAGGACATTAAGTTCCGGCCGCTGATCTTCGGCGGCGTGCAAGAGCGGCGTCGCCGCGCTGGCACCGAAAACGTCCCAGGCATTGTTGGCCTCGGCAAGGCGGCGGAACTCGCGGCGGCACACCTCATACAAGATCAGATCCAGATTTGCGCCCTTCGCGACCGGCTGGAGCGCGGCATTCTCGCGCTCGGCGGTTGCATCGTGCTTGGTGATATCAAAAACCGCCTGCCAAATACCTCTAACATTGCCTTCGAGCGTCTCGAAGCGGAGGCCATCGTCCACCACCTGAATCGTGACGGAATTGCCACCTCACTCGGTTCAGCCTGCGCGTGCGGCTCGATGGAGCCGTCCCATGTCCTGCGCGCGATGAGAGTAGCGCCGGCGTTTTTGCGCGGTGCGGTTCGCTTCTCGCTCTCGCGAGAGACGGCGCTGGATGAGATCGATCGTGTGCTGCAAGTCCTGGCGCACATTACTTCCGAACAGAGAGCCCTGTTGCGTGCGTGTCAGGAGCGTGCGGGCGAGAGTTCGCAACCTGCAGAGCCCCTATGAAGGTCATGATTCGTCGTTCGCCTGAGACAGGCCTTTCGATTTATGTACCCAAGAAAGATCTTGAGGAGCCGATCGTCGGCTGGGAGCACGAGACGCTGTGGGGTGGTTGGATTAAAATCGCAAACGGCTGGGTGCTCGACCTACCGGCGATGGCGAGCGACACCACCCTACCAATCACCATAAACGCCAAGAAGCGCGGCGGCGAAGCAACCGAAAAATGAAACTCCGTGTCTATGGACGTCGTCAAACTGGGATGTCCAGGGAAGTCTGGCGGGCGCGGTCAGCGCGTACCGGTCAACGCGACAGCCCATGCAGGCTTGTTCGGAACCAAGATCGTGCTGCCGCGCGCTGCCAAAGGCAGTATCTTGGCCGGGGCGCAGCATCGAGGCATCCGGCCAGCGGGATGGCATTGGTGGGGAGGCCTTCGCGACCTCCCCTTTTCGGCGGCCGCCAGGCCGCTCGTTGCATTCCGCGCGTCTTAACAGCGTCAGGCCAATGGCTGGACTCCATAAGGTTCAGCTTTGAATGGTTGAGTCGCGCGCCGGCCCAGATCGCAGGCTCAGAAGTATCAACCTTCGTGATGATCCCTGACCCTGGCGAGCGGGCGTTTCTCTTCACCTGGTTGACAATGCCCTTCCGGAGCATCACGCAGGGGTCCGCGTGATCTTCCATGGCATAGGTCAGTCACAGGACTGCTTTCTCTGCTTCTAGGCTCGCCTTATCAACCTGTCCTTCAAAGCGCCCCGGACGTCTTTTGCGGATTGTGCTTTGCCTAGGCGTCACGTTCTGACGGAAGATCAACTTCCAAACGACGCCACCCGCCTGCCGTTTGCCGAAGCCATAGCTGAAGCTGCCTGCCGGGCCTCAAAACAATGGTGTCAGCGCTGTTGTGATCGCAACCCTTGTCAGCTTTCCAACATGAATTGATAAAGCTAAGGGCTTAGCTAAGTACTTGAAAGCGAAATGTTAAATTCATCCTGCAGGAATGGCACGCCAGTTGCTCTTGGCTTTCCAGAAAGACTCTGGGGATGCTTGCCGAAAGGGTTCGGCTTGCGAAGAGAATTGGAACAATGAGTACTTCAGCGCAACACCAGGTATCCTGCGGCGGCGAGATCAGCGAGACCATGCAAGTCATGGCGACGCACAAGGGCTGCGGTACGATCGGTGGCAGCGGTAAGGCAAGCTGCGGATCTCAGGCTGGCATCGCCAATCTGCCAATTGAGATCTGGGAAAAGGTGAAGAACCATCCGTGTTACAGCGAGGAGGCGCACCACCATTATGCCCGCATGCATGTCGCCGTCGCACCCGCCTGCAATATCCAATGCAATTACTGCAATCGTAAGTACGATTGCGCTAACGAATCGCGGCCTGGCATTGTCAGTGAAAAGTTGACGCCGGTGCAGGCCGCCAAGAAGGTGCTGGCGGTCGCTTCCGCGATCCCTCAGATGAGCGTGGTCGGCGTTGCCGGTCCTGGCGATCCGCTCGCGAACCCGGACAAGACATTCAGGACATTCGAGCTCGTCAATAGGCTCGCGCCAGATCTCAAGCTGTGCCTCTCGACGAACGGCCTTGCGCTACCCGATCATGTCGACACAATCGCGAGACTCAAGGTCGACCACGTGACGATCACGATCAACATGATCGACCCCGAAATTGGTGCAAAGATCCATCCGTGGATCTTTTACGGCCACAAGCGCTGCACCGGCATTGAAGCCGCAAGAATACTCAGCAATCGACAGCTCCAAGGGCTGGAGATGCTCACCGCGCGCGGCGTCCTGTGCAAGGTCAACTCGGTGATGATCCCGGGGATTAACGATCAGCATCTGGTCGAGGTTAACAAGGCCGTGAAGTCGCGCGGCGCCTTCCTGCATAACGTGATGCCGCTGATATCGTCGCCGGAGCATGGGACCGTCTTCGGCCTCAGGGGGCAACGCGGCCCGACTGCACAGGAAGTGGTAGCATTGCAGGATAGCTGCGAAAGCGAGATGAACATGATGCGTCACTGTCGCCAGTGCCGGGCCGACGCCGTCGGACTGCTCGGGGAGGACCGCGGCGCGGAGTTCACCATGGAAAAAATCATGGCGATGGACATCAAATACGACGAGCAGGCCCGGAAGGAGTATCAGGCTAAGGTTGAGAAGGCGCGCACCGCGAACCTTGTGGCCAAGCAGGAGGCGCTTGCGCGGCTCGCCAGCGCGTCCAGCGAAATCAAGGTGCTGGTGGCGGTTGCAACCAAGGGCTCGGGATTGATCAACCAGCACTTCGGTCATGCCAAGGAGTTCCAGGTCTACGAGCTCTCGACTTCAGGCGCAAAATACGTTGGTCATCGAGCAATCCATTCCTATTGCCAAGGTGGTCATGGCGAGGACAGCAAGCTCGAAATGGCCATCGGCGCCATCAAGGATTGCCACGCCATATTCGTGTCAAAGATCGGCGGCTGCCCGAAGGCCGAATTGATCAAGGCCGGCATAGAGCCGGTCGATCGGTACGCCTGCGAGTTCATCGATGGCTCGGTCACCGCCTGGTTCAAACTCTATCTCGATAAAGTCAATGAGGGGAAGATCCATCACGTTGAAAGGGTCGATGCAGCGGCCCGCTACAACGCGCTGACTTCCGCCGCCTGAGGATGGGTTCAAGTAATGCCGTTCAAGATCATCGCGTCGCAATGCACGGGCTGTTCGGCGTGCGAAACGCAATGCCCGAACCTCGCTATTTCCGAGCGAGCCGGCGTTTTCCTGATTGATCCTGAGAAATGCACCGAGTGCGCCGGCTACTTTGACGAGCCACAATGCGTGGCGGTTTGCCCCGTTGACAATACATGCGTGCTCGACGCGGCGCTGCCGCGTCACCAGGAGCCTACTTGAGCGCCACGTTGGATGTCATGACGACACTAGCGGTTCAGAAACTCGGGCGGTTGATGCTCCGCATTGACGGGCGGCGGCCGCGGCTGTGCGAGACGTTGTATCGAACTGTGGAACGGGGACGACAGCATGAGCAACATCGCCCGCGATAGTGAGATCGTCGAGCTGACGGACGCCCCCTTGTTTGACTATGGCGACAAGGTGCGGGCCAACCGCACCATCCGCAACGACGGCACTTATGTGGGCAAGGAGATTGGTGAGGTTCTGGTCAAGAAAGGTGAGCTTGGCTATGTCGTCTCGATCGGCACGTTCCTACAACAATTTTATGTCTATGGGGTCGAATTCCTCGGCTCCGGCTATCGCGTCGGCATGAAAGGCAAGGAGCTCGATCTAGTCAGGCGAAGCCGCGAAGGCGAGGAGCCTTCCTTGCCAGGAGCGGCATCCCGATGATCGAACCAAGACTGCCAAGATACCAGTCAGGCCAACGTGTCAAGGCGGCGATAGATCTGCTCAATGACGGTTCCTTTCCGGACGCGTCGCCGGAAGAGTGTCTAGTCAGCGTCGGGCACGTTGGTGAGATCGTCCAGATCGGTCGCCATACGGACGCGAACCTATTCATTTATATGGTCGACTTCGGCAAGCAGTTGGTGGTTGGCTGCATCGAGGCAGAAATTTCTGCAGTCTAGGAGGTTGCGCAATGAACGCGGCAATCATCAGAAGACATCATTCCGGCTTGCCTGCGCATCCCAACGAGCTCGACCGATGGCGAATCGTGCGCGCACTCACGAAGCGCGAGCGCTACCGATATGTCTCGCCAGAGGTGACTGCGGTTCCTGGCGGCTATCTGGTCGAGAGCCCGTGTTGCTCAGGCAATATCAATGCGGAGGGCGGCCTGGTCGAGATCGCGCTGCTGCGCCACGACAGGACTGGGGCGGCATGGCAGCTGTTCCGCAAAGATCACGGTAAGGGCGTCTGGGAGTGGCATTCGACCCATCAACGGCTTGGCTTGGCGACAACGGTTCTGAATGCCGATCCTGAACGTTTATTCTGGCGATGAGGATTTGTGGATGGTGTGCCAAGGTGAATTGACCATGATTGAGCAGACGCTCGCCGCTATTGACACAGGCTCTGAGCCCTGCCTGACGCTCCGGCAGAAATTTCCACATCTTGCCTGGATTTGTTGCGACGCCTCCGACATGACGCACACTCCGTTCCGCCGGTTTGGCCAGTTCGACCTGCATTTACTCGACCGCGGAGATCAATGTGCGCAGATCACGAATGATCCGCGGCGCGCCAGCGGCATTGTGCTGGCCAAGCGCTCTGCCATGTCATGATCAAGCAATCGCTGCCGGTGCCAGGCTCACAGGGCGCTAGGCCCGCGGGTTTTTTGCCATGCCGTCGTGCCCGGCCTGGCGAAATATCACGATCAGGTCGCTCGCTCGTTCATCGGGTCCATGACACGGGGCAGGCGATGGTCTCGCATCTTGTTCGCTGAGGATGGCATTTCCTGGCTATCTCTACGTGGCCCCTTCGATCAAGAACACTGCGGCGGTCAAATGAGGAAGAGCAAGCCGTGCTCGGTCAGCTGACGAAGAAAACCTCATCCGTCGCAGGATGTCCGCAGAACCGAGCAGGTATGAGAGGACGTTTATTCTTCGCGCGGTAACGCCGTACACTCGTGAAGGCCGGTTCATCATGCGCGGGAGCACAACGATCGTCCTGGCCGATCCAGCGAGCGCTTTCGAGTTGTTGTTTGAAGGACCGAATCGAGCATCCCTGTCTCGATAGCTTGCTTCCATGTTGAACCGCCTGGCGCGCGTCGGGAATCGGGTTGGTCACGCGGATAAAGATACAGAAGGACAGAGAACAAATTCGCGTGTAGTTCATGTTCTTATCTGGAAGATAAAAGCCCGCTTGAATAGTTGCCGATGGTCATTGATATGGTAATGGGAAGCGGTTGCGTCGTTTTTCAAAAACAAGGCGCTGCAGATAGATGTGCAAAGCGAAATCGGAGAACATGACGTGGCGAAAAGCACCAAGCGCAAAGAATATAGTAAGGACGAGGTCAAGCTGCTCAAGGCGCACTCAAGGGCCCGCACCCCTGTAGCTAGGGTTTCAAAGCTTATGAAGCGATCCGAAGGCTCCCTAAGGCAGAAAGCGTCCACCTTGGGGATTGGCTTGGGTCACCAGCGCTGAGATGGGATCAAGCTTCGGAAATCGACCGGTGTGATGATCGAGACCGTCAGGCGGCGTGCGATTACTGGCCAGTTGGTCGTCTCAGGCTCGGCGCCGACGGTTGGGTCGCGCGGCGAACGAGCTGACCGGCTTCTCCGTCGATCCGGTTACTTGACCTAAACCCGACCGATTGTCGTGTTCAATCAGCGACTCAAGCGAATCGCTCGTCGCAACGTGCTGCTTAGGCGCTGAATATAGATTTGCCGGGCCCGGAAAATACGTTGTGCGAGCGCGTCGATCGACGGCAGGCACACGTCGTTCGCGGCTAAGCCATCTGCCGCTGCGTCCATCCTTCTCAAGGCGCGGCGACTGAAACCTAGAATGCCCCAAGCGGGAGAGATTGGTACCCTGTTTCCGACCCCGTGGGCGCTGGATCGCCCCCTTGAAGTTGCATGCCGGTAAGCCGCAGACAAAAGAGAACCGCGGTCCGGCCTACGACGAAGTATAAGGAACTCCGGCGGGAGATGTGCGTCCGGCAGGCGTAGAAGCGTACAAGCGTACAAGCGTTTGTATGTTCATGGGCAGCCGCGCTGGCATCCGCTTGTGTTCGAGATGATGTGAGGTGAGCGAAGCGGCCGTGAACGCTGTTCATCGTCGTGATCGACACCGTGGATATCGCCGCCGCGACTGCCGCGCGAATATCGCGGCGGCGGCGTCAGAGTTCATGACCGGTAAAGAGACCTGAATTGCGGGTCGCACGCGCTAGCAGTGTTTGCGGCAGCATCGTCTCACCTGACCTCATCGAAGAACGATTGCGTCTGACGTCCCGCGGCCGGAACGCTCGTCCAACTGCACGATCGATATGTTGCCTCAGGCAATTTTAAGCGTGTCGCCGCCGATTTCGCGGTTGCAAGGGCAGAGCTCATCAGTCTGTATCGCATCCAGAACGCGTAACGTGTCGGTGGGGCTGCGGCCGACATTGAGGCTAGTCGCATAGACATGCTGGATCGTGTTCTCAGGATCGACGATGAAGGTATAGCGATGTGCGATGCCATCACGCGAGCGCACTCCAAGGCCATCGACCAGTGCGCCCTTGGTGTCGGCAAACTGCCAGATGGATAGACGGTGCAGGTCCTTATGGTCACGCCGCCAGGCGAGCTTGCAAAACTCGTTATCGGTCGACCCACCAAGCACGATTGCGTCGCGACCGGCGAAATCCTTCGTCAGGCGGGCAAACTCGGCGATTTCGGTCGGGCAGACGAATGTGAAATCCTTCGGGTAAAAGAAGATGACTTTCCATTTTCCGGGGAAACTTCTCTCAGTCAGCGTCTCGAAAGCGCTTTGCCCATCCTCCTCCTGCAGGTGAAAGCCGGGCTTCACGCCTATGATGTCGAACGGCGGCAACTTACTTCCAATTCCAAGCATATTGTCCTCACAACATCGGGTCACACGGAACATCGTTCCACGACTGAGCAAGCAATATGCCACCCGATCTGGCGGCAAGTGCCCGCCATGCCCGTCGTGGAACATTCGCCTTTGATGGTGGCGATGTCCTCGAGCCCGATCTGCAACATGTCGTCTCCTCAATTGTCTCGGGCGTAAGGCGCGGGATTTCCCGTTTGTGCTCCTTGGCCGGCGCTCGCAGTGGAATCCGAGCGCCGAGGCTTTGTCGGGTTTCTGTCAGAGCCCTTGCGGCTGTCCGGTCCGCCACAGCACGCCGGCGTCCGAGGCCACGCTGTTAGTCGAGGGTGATCAGAGGCTTAATGCAGGTGCGAAGGAAATGGCACGCCAGTTGCTAACTGGATGGAGCAACAACGAGCGAGGGCTGAGGGCACGCCGACGCTGATGGCGAGCGATGGCCTCCTTCCCGAAACTCGTGTGCCCATGGTTTCTACGAGAGAAACAGGCTCGCGCATTCGGCGCGAAAAAATTAGCAATCGGTTGATGGAGAGCAACATGTCTTCGCTGAGACAAATCGCGTTTTATGGCAAGGGTGGCATCGGCAAATCGACGACGTCGCAAAATACGCTGGCGGCCCTTGCTGAGCTGGGCCAAAGGATTCTGATCGTCGGCTGCGATCCCAAAGCGGACTCGACTCGCCTCATCCTGCACGCCAAAGCGCAAGACACCATTCTGAGCCTGGCGGCGAATGCCGGCAGCGTCGAGGACCTCGAAATCGAGGACGTCATCAAGCTCGGCTACAGGGACATTCGATGCGTCGAGTCCGGTGGTCCGGAGCCGGGGGTCGGCTGCGCCGGACGGGGCGTGATAACGTCCATCAACTTTCTGGAAGAGAATGGCGCTTATGAGGACATCGACTACGTCTCTTACGACGTGCTCGGCGACGTCGTCTGCGGCGGCTTCGCGATGCCTATCCGTGAGAATAAGGCACAGGAAATCTACATCGTGATGTCCGGCGAGATGATGGCGATGTATGCCGCCAACAACATCTCCAAGGGTATTCTGAAGTATGCGAATTCCGGCGGCGTGCGTCTCGGCGGGCTGATCTGCAACGAGCGGCAGACCGACAAGGAGCTGGAGCTTGCCGATGCTCTTGCCAAGAAGCTCGGTAGCCGGCTGATCTACTTCGTGCCGCGCGACAATGTCGTGCAGCACGCGGAGCTGCGCCGAATGACGGTGCTGGAATACGCGCCGGACTCGAAGCAGGCGGATCACTATCGCAATCTCGCGACCAAGATCCACAATAATGCCGGACAAGGCGCTATCCCGACGCCAATCAGCATGGACGAGCTCGAAGATATGCTCATGGAGCACGGCATCATCAAGCCCGTCGACGAGAGCCAGGTCGGCAAGACCGCTGCCGAGCTCGCCGCTATTTCGGCATAGTTCATGTTGTCGGCCTTCTCGATCCGGGAAGGCCGACATCGTCCACTCAGAAGCTGTGCGAAAGTTATGATCGGCACACAAGGAAAAACAGCCGACACGATCTCATCTCGCGTATCGGTAGCTCACGCCGCCGAGCAGCGCGACGCGAGTGAGCTCTACCAGCTTCTGACCGGGCGCCATCCGGCAGAAGTCGACATCAGCGACAATGATGACTTCGATCACCATGTGCTCGCTTGCATTCTGGCCACATCAGCCATGGATGGCGGCCAACTTCCCGAGCGGGCTGGCTTGACCAACCAGGAGCTCAATGCGCTGTTGGTGCAATACTTCCCATCCACCCCGGTCAGGAGCTGTACCTGGCGCGATCAGTCCGCCTTACCGGCGCCTGACGAGACAGTTATGATACGCGACCTCCTGCTTGCGCAACGTTCCACTCATGGCGAGGTTGGCGGCTGGCTCGCGACGATGATCGCGCGGCGCGCCATGGAGCCTAATCACTTGTGGGAAGATCTCGGTCTGCGGAAGCGGGATGAATTGTCCCGTGTCCTCATGCGCCATTTCAGGCCGCTGGCGGCTCGCAATACGAAGAACATGCGCTGGAAGCGCTTCTTCTATCGCATGCTATGCGAAGATGACGGCCTGGTGATGTGTACCACGCCGGTCTGCACGGAATGCAATGATTTTGATCTTTGCTTCGGCGAAGAGAGCGGGGAGAGCCGGATGGCCGGACGTCGGCGGGATCATCTGCGCCGCCTTGATGACACCGTCCAAGCCGTCCCAAGCTTGAAAAGCTGAGTTCATTATTGATACCCCTCTTTGGCGCCATTGCGGGTATATCCTACGAGCTTTCGGCCACCTGTCGCATGGGGTGAAAACAGACCGGGGCAAACGATTGCGCGTACCCGACCCACGGGCCGAGGCGGCGTCTGATGATCGCGGGTTGATATCTGGCGGAGCCGACAACGCGCCGCTGAAGGAAGTTGCCGTCGCACTCAGACAGCTCTGTTGCGTTGATACCGGCGTGCTGCTATCCGAACTGGGAAAAAGTCGCGGTCGTCGTTGCAGCCGCTGCGTCCCGTACCGTCCCGCTCAACAAGGCGATTGTCAACGAGCATGTCTTACCAACGAATCCGGCATCCACGTCCACGGGCTGCTAAAGGACCTGGCGCAGCTACGAAGGGCTAGACCCGGGGCTGCTCGAGCGCTCCCCCCGGATTATGATCGGCAAGCATTCAGGATTCGCCGCGATTACCTTGCTGCTATCGTGCAACTTTCTTTCGGCGCCGAGCAAAGCGAAACCATCCCCGCGCCCGTCCGCAAGCATGCCATCGAGCACCAAGGTCTGGTTGCGCAGGAAACGGTGGTGGCGATTTGGCGCGACATTCACGAGAGCTCGCTCGTCAACAGCGAATCAGCCACGCGCGTCGCGCGATCGGTTGAAACATTCCAGCCTGGTCGTTTCTGGGCGCGGATCGAGATGGAGGTTGAGAATGACGACGGATGGGATCCTTGCGCGATTGAACAAGGCCTCGGCGGCAGAGGATTTTTTTGCACTGCTCGGCGTCGAGTACGATGCGAAAATCGTCGATGTGGCGCGGCTTCACATACTGCGTCGCATGGGCCAATATCTCGCAGGCGAGGAGTTGACTGGTGCATCTGATCCTGAGATCACCGCGCGTTGCAAGACCACGCTTGAGCGCGCCTATGCCGACTTCGTCACGTCCTCCCCGATCGAACAGCGCGTATTCAAGGTGCTGAAGGATGCGACCGCACCACGAGCGAACATGCATCCCGCATTGGTCCAGCTCGATTTGTTGGAGTGAATTGAGCTTATATGTCGTGCTCTGGACCGTGAAGGTCCCGAGAGCCTGACAGCAAGCCATGGCTTCGAATTCAAGCGGAAAGCTGCAGTTGCGGCCTCGCGGATCCGCAGTTCATCACAACGGCTCCTTAGGGGCCAATCACGACTCGCCGCCGATATTTCCATCCTTTCGAGCTGGTACGCAGGTGTGCCTATCTCCTGCAATCATGCGCCGGCAGCGGGACCGCGCATGTTGCGCGGAAAACTCAGCAAGGTTCAGATGAGTGTCTTCTGTCGCATTCCGGACACGGGTCAGTACGGTCTCGAATGTTTCGACCTCGTGAGAGGCCGCCAATCCGACTTACTTCTTCAGTAAGATTTGAAATAGCGGCCAATTTTCATCGCCTGCGCAATTGGTACGACAATTGCTGACATATGCTCAGCTAGTTTGGAGCAGCGCATGCACGTCTTGGTTCGCATCGATTTTATTTTTGACGCCGCGCAGGTTCGCGCGCGCTGCCTGCCGGCACCATAATGCGTCGCGGCGCCAAAGCGATGGTCGCATACCTGGCTGAGCTGAAAGGTGCGTTTGATTCGTGCGCCCCCGTTGGCCGATCCCTGGCCGAGGTTTCGCGGGGAGAGCCGTTGCTCAACAGCGCCGGCCGTGCGGCGCTGTTGACCGGGCGCCTTGAGCGCCGCCCCTCCTGTCCTCGCCAGGAGTTGCGGGCCTGTCGCTATGATCGGCAAGAAACAAGCGCACTCGGAGCAATGAGATCGCGCTTCCACCGGCAACGACGCGGCCGACAATCGTACCAGCCGAGCCCCTCGCAGGTCCTTGATCTGTTGCACCTCGGTTGCATCTCTAAGATGAGGAGGACCAATCGATCGGCACGCCTGACCGGCCCGGTCGGTGCCTTAGGAGTGCCGGGAACCAAACCGTCGTCCCAGAATGCCGCATCCGGAACGAACCGGAAGCGCGTGCTTCCGGGCTCGTCGTCAAGGTCCAGCAACGGCTGTATCGGCCCCACGCTGCTGCCAGGCCGTGCTGACGCGATGCCGGCCGGCATCCGGCCCGACGCTTAACTGAAGAAATCTTCAAGCGCAAATTCCAACCTGGAGGCGGAGCATGCGCCGCTGGCGAGCCGCTACTGAATGCGAATGGGAGTACAGATGATGAGCACCGCACCGAAAAGTGCAGCTCCGGCCGCGGGTGGTGGTCGCGCGGCGACCAAGAGGGAACTGCCCGAGCGATTTAAGCCGTATAAGCACGTCTGGGTTTTCATCGAGCAGGAACGCGGGGTTGTGCACCCCGTCTCATGGGAGCTGATGGGGGCCGGCCGCCGGCTCGCCGACAAGCTCAATGTTGACCTCGCCGCGGTTGTCATCGGCCCGGTCGGGGAGACAACGCAGCAGGCGGTCGCCGAATCCTTCTGCTACGGCGCCGACCTCGCCTATATCGTCGCGGACAATCTCTTGGCCGATTATCGCAACCAGTCCTATACGAAAGCCCTGTCAGAGCTGGTCAACACTTATAAGCCGGAAATCCTACTCCTAGGGGCAACAACACTCGGCCGCGATCTCGCCGGCTCAGTGGCCACCACATTGCTCACCGGCCTAACTGCGGACTGCACCGAGCTCGATGTCGATGCCGACGGCTCGCTTGCGGCGACCCGGCCGACGTTTGGCGGCTCACTGTTGTGCACGATCTACACACTCAACTATCGTCCACAGATGGCAACCGTCCGTCCGCGCGTGATGCCGATGCCCGAGCGCGTGACAGGCGCCGTCTCGCGCGTCATCTCGCATCCGCTCGGGCTTGTAGAAGAAGATATCGTCACAAAGGTCCTGTCCTTCCTGCCAGACCGCGATTCTGCAAAGTCCAACCTTGCCTATGCCGACGTGGTCGTCGCTGGAGGGCTCGGTCTGGGATCGCCTGAAAATTTCCAACTTGTACACCAGCTCGCGGACGTGCTTGGCGCCGAATATGGCTGCTCGCGGCCGCTGGTCCAGAAGGGCTGGGCCACCTCGGACCGACAAATCGGCCAGACCGGGAAAACCATCCGGCCAAAGCTCTATATCGCGGCCGGCATTTCCGGCGCTATCCAGCATCGCGTCGGCGTGGAGGGCGGCGACCTCATCGTTGCCATCAACACTGACAAGAACGCTCCGATCTTCGACTTTGCCCATATCGGCATCGTCACCGACGCCATTCGACTGTTGCCGGCATTGACCTCTGCATTCCGCGCGCAGCTATCGCCGCACTCGCACGACCGCATCGCTGGCTAGGGGAGCTTGTTATGATTCAGGAAAGATTCGACGCCATCGTCGTCGGTGCTGGCATGGGCGGGAACGCGGCGGCGCTTACAATGGCCGAGCGGGGTCTGAAAGTGCTGCAGCTGGAACGCGGCGAGTATTCCGGGTCGAAGAACGTGCAAGGGGCCATCCTTTATGCCGATATGCTGGAGAAGCTGATCCCGAATTTCCGAGAAGATGCGCCGCTTGAGCGGCATCTAGTCGAGCAACGCTTCTGGATCGTGGACGAGCGTTCGCACACCGGGATTCACTATCGATCCGATGATTTCAACGAGGAGAAGCCGAACCGCTACACCATCATCCGTGCCCAGTTCGATAAATGGTTCTCCCAGAAGGTCCGCGAGGCCGGCGCTACGGTGCTGTGCGAGACCACGGTGACCGAGCTCCTCCAGGATTCCCATGGCAGGGTCGTCGGGGTGCGCACAGACCGCGATGGGGGTGAAATCCATGCAGATGTTGTCGTGCTGGCCGAGGGGGTGAACGGAGTGCTCGGGACGGGTGCGGGCTTAAGAGGGCGGCCGAAACCGGACAAGGTCGCACTCGCGGTTAAGGAGATGCATTTTTTGTCGCGTGAGACAATCGATGCTCGCTTCAATCTCAAAGGCGACGAGGGGCTCGTCATCGAAGCGGCAGGAACCATCTCCCGCGGCATGACCGGTATGGGCTTCATCTATTCCAATAAGGAATGCATCTCGCTCGGTATTGGCTGTCTTGTTGCCGACTTCCAGCGTACCGGCGAGACACCTTACGGCCTGCTCGAGGGTTTCAAGCGTCACCCCTCCGTCGCGCCGCTCATCGAAGGTTCGGAAGTCAAGGAATATTCTGCGCACTTGATACCCGAAGGAGGGTACAGGGCGATCCCGCAGCTTTGCGGGGAGGGCTGGGTGGTCGTCGGAGACGCCGCCCAGCTTAACAACGCGATCCATCGCGAGGGGTCCAATTTGGCGATGACGTCGGGCCGTATCGCGGCGGAAGCGATCTGCCTTATCAGATCGCGAAAAGATCCGATGACGGCCAAAAATCTTTCACTTTACAAGAAAATGCTAACTGATTCTTTCGTGATCAAGGACCTGAAAAAGTACAAGGATATGCCGGCACTCATGCATACCCACTCGCAGAACTTCTTTCTCACATATCCGCAGCTCTTCTCCAGGGCGATGCAGGATTACGTGCGCGTCGACGGCACACCAAAGCTCGAGAAAGAGAAGCTGATGCTGAGCTCATTCATCAAGGCGCGGTCTTGGAGTGGGCTGTTTAGCGATGCCCTGCGCATTGCCCGGGCCTGGCGGTGATCCAAACCTAAGACAACGACGAACGACGGAGCCAGAAACAATGCCGAGCGAGCCATCCCAACGTGTCGAGGATAAACTATTCTACAACCGTTATCTTGTCGATTCCGGCCGTGCCCATATCAAGGTGCGTCCGCACACCACGCCATCCTCGCGGCTCTTGTCGATGTTGAAGGCCTGTCCTGCACGGTGCTACGAGCTCAGCGATAAAGGTCATGTTGAGGTGACAGTCGACGGGTGTATCGAATGCGGCACCTGCAGGGTGATCTGCGAAGAAAGTGGTGATATCAAGTGGAGTTACCCACGCGGCGGTTACGGTGTCCTATTCAAGTTCGGTTAAAACTTCGGGTGAGAGCCCTGCCACGGCGGCTACGTCGTTCTCGCGATGCAACTAAATCACGCGTGAAATCGGCTTTAACCCGGTCACGTTCAACCGGTGTCCCAATCTTTCCATCTACCCGGCGGGCCCTTGCATGTGGACAAACGCAGTTTTCGGTTTCCGCTATAATATTCCCGAAGATAGCCAAAGCGAGCGGATCCGAAGCAAGGGTGCAAACGCAACGTCGTCCGTCTCGGATCTGGTCCACGGTCTGGTTGTCTTCCGGAATATCTGGCCGGTTTCGTCCTCCCTGGAAGGTTGGCGGTGATCCGCCCGCCGCCACCGGCTCGCTGCCTATCACCTACTGACGGAATGTTGGAAGCAGGCCTTCGCTCGCCGTAGCCACGACCCGACAACATGCCATCCCGCGCCTTGTAGACTAGAAAAGCACGAGCGCATCACGAAAATAGCGCATTCTGAGTCCTTCGCGCGACCGCCGGTTCCGCGTTCGTCAGGCGGACTGCGCGCATGCACCACACAACTTTGCACTTCCATTCCGCTGTATCGCCGGGATATATCGTCCGCCGGAGAGCATGACGATGGTTCGGGTACAAAAGAGCAGGGCAGGAGCTAACGCGTGGCGAGCAGATGCAGGGCGTGAGAGTTCGATTGGCGACATCCAGGCTCGCATAGTCGTACTGAGAAGCTTGCCGCGCGAGAAGCTCGCGGATGCGGCGTTCATGCTCTCGATGAATGCACGAACCCAGCGCGAGTTGATACGAGAGGCAATCGAGAAGCGCGCCGCGGTCGAGTTGGACTTTGATCCGCCGGCGAAAGGGGATTTGGCGACCTATCTCGCCAATGATGTGGTCTCGACCTTACGCGACCACGTTGCTGAACTTCCGACCTTGATGGACCTCTTGGTTCAGCGAGCGCCTGACGTCGGCTTCCGTCCATCGGGAGGAGGCCGTTTCGCTGCTCGCCGCAATCGTTCGCGAACAGCGGCTCGAAGGAGTCCTTGAAGGCCTCAGGCTCGCCGGCCTTCTGAACGAGCCAGCTAAGCATCGCCATGGCGGGTTCTGTTCAGAAGTGGATTTGGGGGAAGTTGCCGCCCGCACGTGAGTGGCGAGGGCGCTTTGAGGACAATCCCTGCAGATGGAATGTCTACAGGCAACAGCGACGTCGGATATCTCGGCGCCTGCTTGCGAGGTCAAAACCGCTTGAAATTCGCGGCGCAGTTCCTTGTCGTCCGTTTATCGCTGACGCGGAGCTGCCATGCACGCTCCATGGCAGTCCCGAGCGCGTATAGCTCGGCGACCGTCGCGTTAGTCAACCCGAGGACCGCGGTTCGGAGCTTTCATGTTCAGTTGTAGCACGCTCGGTGCGCTGCGCTCCTCGATCCTGGAGCCTTTCGCTAACAGCCAAGCAAGGGAAATCACCGAAGGAGACGTCGACCGAGCCGCGGCGATGTGTCAAAGCGGCGAAAGGCGATCGCTCATAGCGAGGCGCTCTGGTGAAATCGACCATCCTTGTTCCGGTCATCACTGGCCGCGCGCTGGCGAACGACGGGGGAAGGGCAAGTATTCCGCGAGCTACTCGGCAACAGCGGACAAGCTCAGTGGCGGTCCGCCGCAAACTGACAAAGGGTCTTCTCGGGTCACGCTGGATCGTCGGGGTGAACGCTCTGCCGCGCGTCTGCCATACACTCATGATCGTTGATCGATTTCCGGAGAATTGCGCCGGAAGTCGCGTCGCCTATTTGCTGGGTCGCGAGCCGCACCGGGATTTCGTCGAACCTCGCGTGCACGAGCACGGCGAAGGCTTGGCCAAAACACGCCGCCGCGTGCGCCGAACAGCGTGTTCCGCGCAACTACCGGGCCTGATACGTTAGTAGGCCCGCTCAGACGCCAGGAAAGCGCCTCGCGTGCTGTGACCAGCCGCACTTCACTGAGCTGCTGCAATAGTCTGACCGCATCCGATCGCAACTTCCATCGCGATCAGCACGACTATAACCCTCCAGACGCAGCGAGCGCCGTGTCCCGATGATGCCCGTCGGCGCGTTGGCCGTTCCGGAGATGGCCCGCAGTTTGCGCTGGAGCATCTCAAGCCGCTCCTTCAATTCGTATCCGTCTTTCAGGCGCGAATAGAGCCGCTCCAGCGCCGGCTTGCCCCAGAGTGCGTCGGGCTTCTCGGCAATGGCTGCGCGGCCCGCCACACGCTGCTGGACCAGGAGCGCATCGCCGATCAGCTGGAGAATGCCCTTGGGTCCTCGCGCGGTCGGCCGCGCTCGGCTAGTTCGCGTGCAAAGGGTGTCTTCGCGCCGGCGGCCGCAGGATTTCCGATTCAAGGAGGGAGGTAGAACGATTGTTCGAAACGGCACAGGTTGAGCAAAGACGGGGCACCCATGTGTGTCCAATTTCATCCAGAGTATGTCAGCTAACTCACACGGCGAGCCTTGCGGGGACGGAACGTTTCAATGCGCAATCAGAGGCTTAAGCGCGGTGGCGCGGGTGGCATAGCTGTTGCTATCGAAGTCCCGCAGGCCGAGCGGAGGCTATGTCCACACCCGGTCCGACATGGCGGAAGCAGGACGTTAGCGGTCGACCCAGGTGCGGAAACTGAAATGCCGTTTCGAGCGGTCTCCACACAAGGCCCGAGTAAAAAGGCAAGAGGGACCTGGACCATGCATATCGAACCGGGAATAGTAACAGGCGCCAAGCTTGTGTTGAGCTACGCCATAGGCCTTGCGACGTGCTGCGTCGCCGCCAAGCTTCTGGTCGAGGCTATGCGCGAGCGGGGCGCTCTCTCATTTGCCCTGCAAGCCATCGCCGCGACGCTTGTGTTCATGTTCTTCGAGATCCTGCCGCACTTTGCGGTTGGCGTCTCCGAGGTGCGCTTCGTCCCCGGCTCGATGCTGTTTCTGTTGTTCGGCGCGGCGGCGGCTGCGTTTGGTCTTGCGCTCGGCCTGTTGCTGGAAAACATACTCTTTGTTCCGGCCGACCTGCCGCAATTTGGTATGAATGCCACGACGCTTCTGGTGCCGTTGTTTGCGATGCAGGCGCTCGCCAGTCGGCTCATCCCGTCCAACACCGCGCATCGCGATCTGCAGTACAGCAAGGCGCTTGCCCTCTCGACGGCGTATCAGTCTGGTATCGTTGTCTGCGTCACGTTTTGGGCCCTCTACGGCGCCGGCTTCGGCGCCGCCAATCTCTATAACATCGCGTGGTTCGGGGTTTCCTACGCACTTATGTCCCTGGTCCAGCTAGAGGTTGAGATGGCTGTGCTGGCGCTCGCGAAACAAGTTGGGCGGCGTGACTGCGGGCGGAGTTGTCGCCAACCGCCTGTAGAAGGCATGTTGCCGTTGATAACAACGATGGCCGTCGGAGCGCCCGTTTTGCTCAAGCGATGCATACGCTTTCCCTTACAGTTGCCGTGAGCAGCGACCGCGGACGGCGCGTGCTTGCTGCTATCGGTGCCAGAAAGGCGGCCGAGCTTATGCTCATTTCGGACAAGGCCACCGGGAAATCTTATCACGCCGACTTGCGGCCGGCCGTCTGCGCCTGCCTCGTCGCTAATCAGCGGACGCGCACGACGGAGTGCGTCCTGCCGGTGCGCGATGCAGCCGAGGCGGACTGCCGCAATGACGTGGAGCACGGGCCCGATTCGCTCAGCGCAGCAGCCGGGTCGCACAGCATCGGGGGCGAGGTTGGAGGTGAGGGGAGGGGTGCGCTGCTGATTCAGGAGGAATCATCTGTCGAGCGGTCTTACCTACGGAACATTAGCACTGCTGCGATCGAGCGCCTTTGGCCACTTGGCAGCGCTCTGCTGCGCTCGTCGGGAATGGTTGCGGTCCGACGAACAAAATCGCCATGCCAGGCTTGATCGTGGTGTTGACCATGCTCGCACTGTTCGGCATCGTCCTGGCCGGCGGGCTGACGGGGCCGGCAAAGGTCATCAGCACCGACACCCTTGAAATCAACAGAACACGCGTTCGACTCTGGGGCATTGACGCGCCGGATGAGACCCAAATGTGCCGAGATATCAAGGGCAATCCATATCAATGTGGCCTCAGGGCCGCGCGCGATCTTGAAAGCTTCGTTGAAGATCGCGAAGTCAGTTGCGTGCCAGTCCTGGAGGATGAGTGTGGACGGACGACAGCGACCTGTTCAGCTGGTGGCACCGATATTGGAGAATGGTTGGTGCGCAACGGTCTCGTGCTCGATTGGAAGCAATACTCCAGGGGACGATACCATGCTGCGCAACGCGCGGCCGATCGTGCCGGGCTGGGCTTATGGGCGGGCAGCTTTGCCGTACCTTGGTTATATCGAGCCTGCATTCGGTTGGGTGGTCGACCAGCCAGCTGTTCTGACGACGCGAACGCACATCCTTGATGGCTACCCCCAACACCAGAATACGCGGTTGCTCCGCGTGAGGTGACAGTCACGGGCGAGCTGGCTCGATCGGGAGTGAGTCAAGCTCACCACTGCCGCCCAACCATGCTCAACGAGTAGGATGGTCTCGTACTCTTGGGCGGGATGGTCGGAAGCAGATGAAGACGCTCTGCCGATCATATCGTTCTGTGATGCATCTTCTCCCCTGCAGCTCCGTAGGGCAGACATCGTATGACTCGGGCAAGCGAACTTTCTTAGCCGGCGCCCCGGAGCATCAGCGGCATACCTGGGATCCATTACTGTTCTATTCGTATTCGCGAGTTCGGTGGCGAATTGTTCGTGCCGCTCCGCGTGGTACATCGGGCCAGACGCCATGGCCGTGGGCACGCCGGTTGCCGACGGGCGTATCGTCCTCACCATGGGCGTTCGCGTTGCGACACTGAGGCTAGCGGTCAACGGGTCTCGGCCCAGAGGGCCTGCATCGGCATCTGATTCACGGCGACTTTCTTCGGCCACAGTATCACCGGGGCCGTTGTCGGCGCAGCGCCCTCGGCGGTGCGCTGGAACGCGCCCAGCTCAATTGTCCATGTCGGACAATCACGGCGGCAAGTCTCCGATCCTTGCGGCGTTGACCTAGTGGGGTCAATGCTTTCGACGTTTTCGTCAGGACACGAGCTTCAGCCCGACAATGCCGGCCACGATCAGTCCGATGCTGGCAAAGCGAAACGCGGCGGCCGGCTCCCCGAACAGGATGATGCCGAGCGCCGCGGTGCCGACCGCGCCGATGCCGGTCCAGACCGCATAGGCAGTTCCAATGGGCAGCGTCTTCAGAGCGAGGCCGAGCAGGATCACGCTGCCAGCCATGGCCACGAGCGTGAGCACGGACGGGACGAGCTTGGTAAAGCCCTCGGTGTATTTGAGGCCAATTGCCCAGGCGACTTCCAGGAGGCCGGCGACCAACAAAATGCTCCAGGCCATGGCGACCTCCGTTCATGGCGGGGTCGTCCCCGCGGCCGATGTGATGATGAGCGGCAAGGCCGTCCTCGCCTGGGCTCCCGATTCGTTTCGATCAGTCAGGGTCAACTGCTCTCAAGGATGAGCATTCCGACCTCAGTGGCTCGGCGAATTCACATGTTCGACAAAGCAGAAAACCGTCCGCGCCGTTCATGCGACTGGCAATCTTGCCAAATGTCGCCCCTTCGAAAAGATCCTTGTGTCTGTCGCGGAGAAGGTTGCCCAGAACGTGCCGTCGCTCAAAATCCATGCAGCAGAAAGTAACGTCGCCGTTTGGGAGAAGAACATTCCGATATTGCCGTTCGTCAGGACATGTCAGCGCTCCAACGATTGGCTGTCGTGCTTCAACCATCCTAAGCTCGCCGCTCGCAGGCCTGCTGCGCGGGGGACGCGAGCGAACGAGCGCTTCGTCAGGTATTATGTCGACTAGTTCGGGATGCACCTCGCCCATGACTATGAAGAGCAGTGACGAAATGCCGGCATCAACAAGTTGACGCATCAAATCGACATAGTTGCGCCTGACGAGACCACTGTCCATATGCGTGCCGTCGTCAAAAACGTGCACCAGGAAACCGCGGAACTGCAACGCACGCAAGCGTCTTAGATCCCGCCCATTCATTCCTACGAGGGTTGTGAAAATCCGGATTCCATGGCCGCACGCGTAGGCATGCTCAACCATTTCGGTGCAAGCCGGATTGAGCCAAGGCTCCGAATACCCGGAAAAGCTGATGTCCACAGTTGCTGGTACGCGCGCCAGGCATCGCTTGAAATCTTGCAAAGAAAGATGCTTCACGTCGGATATAGCTCTTTGCCGTTCGGCGAACTTGTCCTGCGGGCAATAAGAACATCCGACGACACAGCCCGTTGTCGTGGTTACCTCCAAGACCCTGCCGCCACTAATTGCAGAGCGCAGCTCCTGTGCAGTCATCGATTGTATATTATCCACGTCCGCGCTCCGCCATTGGGAACAAAGAGATCTTGAGGGGGCACCCTCGCATTGCATCCCTCATGTCGGTTCGCTCATGCATCATCCTCGGTTCGTCGCCCATCACCGCAACACTTCACGGTCGCAAGCCGCGGCCGCGATAGATGAAGACAGCGCCGACGGCTCACTCACCCTAGCGCCCCCAGTCCAGCAGGATCCGGTGGCTGCCGAGTGCACATGCATCGACGGCGTCGATCTAACCTCTCGCTTGTTCCAACAAGCATCACTCATGCCATTGCCGGTATTGTCCATAAGCCGACACATCCGCGATAACTGTCTTCGCAATGGCACAACGGAGGCGCAACTGCGATCGAAAGCGTACAATATGACGCTATGTACGATTTAAGCTCTCTCGAAATGAGTTGAATCGCAGCCTTCCTATGAAATGTGAGGCCGTTGCCGCCGCCCCAAGGGCCAAGTCATCATCATCGACGTGCATCGGGATCGGCCGCGCGAAGTGCCGACTGGGAATGCACTTTGCCGCAGTCAACAGTGCGAATTCTTTACCACCACTTCATGCACCAAGTCGTGAATCTCAATAGTTGGAAACGCTATACGAGGGAACGGCGTCGTCATGCTCTTCGTGTGCTCGGGAGGGCGGCTGGATAAATATCCGGGCGCCAGGGCTACGGTCGGACTTGCGAGGCGTCTTCTCGATGATGGGTCCAGAACAGGAGTGGGGCCGCGCTGGCCTTGCGTACGAATGTTCCGCCCTACTGGCTTCCGACTTTTCTAAACCGCTGGAGCAAGTCGGCGGCGCTAGTAGGGCACGGGCGACTTCACCTATATCTACGGTATCGCGATGAGCAGTTTCACGGTTGGCTCGGGCGCGGTTCGCTCATCGTCTTTCACGGGGGATCAGTTCACCGACAACCTCATTGCGGTGTTCATCGGACAAAACTCGAGTGGCACGCGCAATTTCGCTTCGACTCCGAGCATCCTGCCGACCTTGATGCGCTTCTCGCTCGGTGTCGCGTACAACGACATCGTCAACCGACTTCGATATCCTTGGCTTCGCTTAAAAGCCTCTTTGTCTCGCCCAGTCGCTTGAAGTCAGGTTGAGCTGGTCCCGGTTGTCTGAACAGAATCTGCGCATCGATAAGTGGAGCGCGTCTGCCGCGGTTATGCTGCCAGGCGGAGCGGCAGCGAGGTGAAGTAGGCTTGATCGGGCGTGCTGCCGTCAAGACTCGAATGGGG